>NZ_JBQCCF010000040.1:0-53311 GCF_051962475.1 Dyella sp. | reverse complement strand
ACACAAGTCACCTGCGCACACTGTCAAAGATCAATCACTTGCGATCCGTTTCTCGAATCGCCCCGAAGCATTTCGCCCCGGGTGAGCCGCACATTCTACATCGATCTTCCACCTCGTCAACACCTTCGCGAAATGTTTTTTCGCTTCGTCGATGTTGCCGAGCGATGACCGGCTGCGGCGGGGGGCGAATACTAGGCAGCGCCCCCAACTTTGGCAAGCAATTTCTGAAATTTTTTCCTGCGGGCGGCTAAGCCACTGTCGGCAAAGGGTGCGGTGCGCTCGACGACGGCGGTGCCGCTCATCCGTGCTTGAGCAGCACGCGCGCGAAGCTCCGCTTGCCGACCTGCAGCACGCCCTCGAAGCCCGGCTCGAAGACCCGCTGGGCGTCCTCGACGACCACCGCGTCGATCCGCACCGCTCGCTCCTTGAGCTTGCGGCTCGCTTCGGAATTGCTGGAGGTCAGTCCGGCGGCGGTCAGCAGCGCCGCAAGACGCAGCCCTTCGGCCGGCACGACGATCTCGCTCAGCGGCAGGAGCGAGGTGTCGCCCTCGCCTCGTACCACCGCATGCCAGCCGGCAATGGCCTGCTCGGCCGCGGCTGCATTGTGGAAGCGCGCCGCCAGCTCGCGCGCAAGACGCAGCTTGGCGTCACGCGGATTGAGCACACCGCTCGCGATGTCGGCCTTCATGCGCTCGAGTTCCTGCATCGACACGTCGAAGCTCAGCAACTCGAACCAGCGCCACATCAACTCGTCGCCGATCTTCATCGTCTTGGTGACGATGTCGATCGCCGGCTCGTTGATGCCGATGTAGTTACCGAGCGACTTGGACATCTTGTTGACGCCGTCCAGGCCCTCCAGCAGCGGCATGGTCAACACGATCTGCGGCGGCTGGCCGTGGTGCTCCTGCAGCGCGCGGCCCATCAACAGGTTGAACTTCTGGTCGGTGCCGCCGAGTTCGACATCGCACTTGAGGGCCACCGAGTCGTAGCCCTGCACCAGTGGATAGAGGAACTCGTGGATTGCGATAGGCTGCTGCGCCGCGTAGCGTTTGGCGAAGTCGTCGCGCTCGAGCATGCGCGCCACCGTATGCTGCGCGGCCAGCTTGATCATGTCGGCCGCACCCATCTGGCCGAACCACTCGGAATTGAAGCGCACCTCGGTGTGTTCCCGGTCGAGCACCTTGAACACCTGGGCGGCATAGGTCTCGGCGTTGGCAAGCACGTCCTCGCGGGTGAGCGGCTTGCGGGTGACGTTCTTGCCGGTGGGGTCGCCGATCATCCCGGTGAAGTCGCCGATCAGGAAGATCACCTGGTGCCCGAGGTCCTGGAACTGGCGCATCTTGTTGAGCAGCACGGTATGCCCGAGGTGCAGGTCCGGCGCCGTGGGATCGAAACCGGCCTTGATACGCAGAGGGCGGCCCGCCTTGAGTCGCTGCTCCAGCTCCTCGCGCTTGATGATTTCGTCCGCGCCGCGCGCGATGGTGGCCAGCACCTGCTCCAGGTCGTTCATGCATTCCTCGAAATTAGTTGCCTAGGCAGTCGCTGCGACGACCGCTTTCACATCGGTGAAGTTAATTGTGAGTTAACGCAAATCCATACGCAAATCATTGATGGAAAAGGCGTTGACGCTGTTTACACATGACCGTTATGGTACCCGCCGGTCGTACATGTATCAGCGGAGTTACACATTATGGGTGAGGGGTTGCAGATGGCGCACGCGGCGCGCAAGCAAGCCATCCGTCGCAAGGCGCAGCGCAGGCACTCCCACTTCTACGAACGCTGTTCGCACTGGTCCTTCAGCCGCCACGGGGAGGCGGAGCCGATCCGCTGGCACCGCGAGCGCTGGGTGCTGGCGGGCACGGCGTTGCTGATCACCCTGCTGTCTGGCTTCATTCTTCCGGCGTGGGCTTCGGCGATGCGTACGCCACCCTCGCCGATGGCGCACACGCTGCTTCCGCTTGCGCTGCCGAAGGCGTCGCCGGTCACCACGCAGTCGCCCACCGTCGAGGACTGGCAGCGCGTGCAGGTGCAGCCAGGCCAGACACTCTCGGACATCTTCGCCAGCCTGGGCCTGGGCATGTCGGACCTGCAGCGGGTGATGGATTCGGCCGGCAGCGCGACGGCCTCGCTGCACAGCATCCGACCCGGGCAGGAATTTGATTTTCTTCTGGCCAGCGATGGCAGCTTGAGCGGCATCCGCTTCGATCGCGACCAGGCCAACCGGGCGATGATCCGCTTCGACGACCACGGCGCCAAGCTCACGCTGCAGCCGCGCGACATGGACAAGCGTGAGCACGTCGCCCACGGCATGATCGACAGCTCGCTGTACGCCGCCGGCGCCCGGGCAGGCATGAGCGCCGGAATGGTCGGCAAGCTCGCCGACCTGTTCAAGTACGACATCGATTTCGTGCAGGACCTGCGCGTGGGCGACAGCTTCACCGTCATCTACGACGATATCTATCGCGACGGCAGCTATTACGCCGAAGGCGACATCGTCGCCGCAGAGTTTGTCAACCAGGGGCATCGCTACACGGCCTATCGCTTCAAGAAGGCCGATGGCAGCCTGGGCTGGTTCAGCGAAGACGGCCGGCCGATCCAGAAGTCGTTCCTGCGCATCCCGGTCGACTTCACCCGCATCTCCTCGCAGTTCAGCGCCGGCCGCATGCATCCGATCCTCGGCCGCATGCGCGCGCACAAGGGCGTGGATTACGCCGCCCCCACCGGCACGCCGATCCATGCTGCCGGCGACGGCGTGATCAAGTACCGCGGCTGGATGAACGGCTACGGCAACTTCGTGATCATCCAGCACAACGGCACCATCAGCACCGCGTACGGCCATATGTCGCGCTTTGCCGCCGGTGAGCGCATTGGCCAGCACGTGCGCCAAGGCCAGGTGATCGGCTATGTCGGCATGACCGGCCTGGCTACCGGTCCGCACCTGCATTACGAATTCCGCGTCAACGGCGTGCAGCGCAATCCGCAGACCGTCACGTTGCCTAAGCCCGAGCCGCTGCCGGCCGCGCAACTGGCGCAGTTCAAGTCGCAGGTGGTCGCGCCGCAGCTGGCCCGGCTCAAGCAGCTGGACGAGAACGTCAAGTTGGCGAAGGTCGAAAGCCGCCGACACAGCGACAACTGATCGATCGTGGCAAATGCCGGTTCGCTGTACCTCGGCCTGATCTCCGGCACCAGCGCCGATGGCATCGACGCCGCGCTGGTGTCCTTTGATACTGGCACGCCGCGCCTGCTGGGCGGCCTGACCCATCCCTGGCCCGAGCCGCTACGGCGGGAACTGCTCGCAGTGACGCAGGGCGAGACAACGATCGACCTGGATCGGCTCGGCCAGCTCGACGTTGCCCTTGCCCACGGCTTCGCCGAGGCCGCCATGCGCCTGCTGCACGAGACCGGAGTGTCGCCTCACGCCGTCGCCGCAATCGGTTCGCATGGACAGACGATGCGGCATCGTCCCGGCGGCAGCCATCCCTTCACCATGCAGCTGGGCGACCCCAGCGTGATCGCCGAGCGCTGCGGCATCGACGTGGCTGCAGACTTCCGTCGCGCGGATGTTGCCGCCGGCGGCCAGGGCGCGCCCCTGCTGCCGGCGATGCACGCGATGCTGCTGGCCGAGGCCGGACATAGTCGCGTCGTGCTGAATCTGGGCGGCATCGCCAACCTCACGCTGCTGGCGGCGGATGGACGGGTTTCAGGGTTCGACACCGGCCCGGCCAACGGCCTGATGGATGCGTGGTGCCAGCGCCACCGCGGCGAGTCGTACGACCGTGACGGCGCGTTCGCGGCGAGCGGCAAAGTTGACGCGGGCCTGTTGCATCGCCTGCTCGATGACGAGTACTTCGCCCAGCCGCCGCCCAAGAGCACCGGCCGCGAGCACTTTCACCTCGCCTGGCTGCAGGCATGCATGGGCGGCGACCTGCTCGATCCGGCCGACGTGCAGGCTACCTTGCTCGAGCTCACCGCGCGCAGCGTGGCCGACGCCATCGCTCGGCACGCGCCGGAGGCCGACCTCGTGCTCGCGTGCGGCGGGGGCGTGCACAACGCGGCGCTGATGGTGCGGCTGGCCGCCCTGCTGGCGCCGGTCACGTTGACCAGCACGGCCGAGTACGGCGTGGATCCGGATTATCTCGAAGCGATGGCGTTCGCCTGGCTCGCCCGGCAACGGCTGCTCGGCCTGCCTGGCAACCTGCCGGCGGTCACCGGTGCACGCGGTCCGCGTGTGCTGGGTGCCGTCTACCCGGCACCGCGCTAGAAGCGATCGCCGGGACGCTCTGCTGGGTCGCCGAGGGTCTCTTCGGGCGGCGCCACCAGCTGACTGGACGGCGCCACGGACAGTGCCTGCACCGCCTCGTGAAACGCGGCCCGCTCGGCCGCGTCCCAGTGTCCGCTGAGCACGACGGTGTCGGTATCGAGCATGGTTTCGGCAAACGGCTGTGCGCCCTCGGCCAGGCCCAGGCCGTGCTTGAGTGCATGCAGCACGACGTCATTGATCGACCAGCGCCGATCCTTGGCGAGCGTCTTGATGCGCTCGGCCATGACATTGTCGATATGGCGTACAACGAGATCCGGCACGGCGCCACTCCACCTCACGCATGCCCCTGTGGGCCGAATGGTGGCACAAAGGCACTAACGCGAACCACGCGGCACCCCGTGTGATTGCGACCTAGCGCACGTCGAAGCCACGGGTGCGGAAGCGCGCGCGCACCAGCACGAACAGCAGCACCGCCGGTGCGATACCCAGCACGGTGATCACGAAGAAACCGCCGTAACCCACCGCCATGGCGATGCCGCCGGCGAAGAAGCCCAGCACCTTGCCGGGCAGATTCACCAGTGAACTGAGCAACGCATACTGGGTAGCCGTGTGTTCCCGGTTCACCAGCGACGACAGGAAGGCCACCGTGGGCGGCCCCAGCATGCCCAGGGTGAGGTTCTCGCCGGAGATCACCAGCGTGAGCATCAGCACGCTGCCCTGGTGCTGCATCAACAGCAGGTAGAGCAGGTTGCTGGCGCCGCACAGCACGATCATCACCGCCAGCGAGCGCCACGCACCCCAGCGCGCCACCATGGCGCCACCGATGAACACGCCGACGATGCCGATCCAGATGCCGTAGATCTTGGTGATCGCGCCGATCTGCGTCTTGGTGAAGCCCATGTCCCGATAGAACGGCCCCATCACCCCGCCGATGGTGGCCTGCTCGGGCATCTTGAACAGCAAGATGAAGGCCAGCGTCAGCAGCGCCAGCACCACGCCATAGCGGCGGAAGAAATCGACGAAGGGATCGATCACTCCCAGCCGCATGGCATCGCGCCAGCGCCCGGGCGCGCGACGCAGCACCTCCGGCTCCCGCGCGGCCAGCGTCATCGCTATCGGTGGCAGCATGCAGGCGGCCATACCCACGTAGATCACCGGCCAGTGCATGTGGTCCGCGGCGATCAGCGCCAGCGCACCGGCGGTGAGCAGGCCGATGCGGTAGCCCAGCGAGTAGGTGGCGACCAGCGCACCCTGCGCTTCGATCGGAGCGATCTCGATGCGGTAGGCGTCGATCGCGATGTCCTGGGTCGCGCCGAAGAACGCCACGACCAGCGTCGCGGCGATGAACGGCACCAAGTGCACCGGGGTCAGCCAGGCCATGGCCAGCAGGCCGAGCATCACCGCCATCTGCGCGAACAGCAGCCAGCCGCGCCGCTGCCCCAGCCGCACGAAGCCGGGCAGACGCCAATGGTCGAGCAATGGCGCCCACAGAAATTTCAGCGCATAGGTCATGCCGGCGCTGGCGATCATGGTGATCTCCGACAGCACCACGCCGTGCTCTTTCAGCCAGTACGACAGCGTGCCGGCGACCAGCAGGAACGGCAGGCCCGAGGAGAACCCGAACACCGCCATCGTCCACGCCGCCGGCTGCGCGAAGGCGCGCCAGATCGACGGGCGCGCGGCGGCGACGTCGGCCACCGCCGGCTCAGTCGGCATAGTCGACTGTGTAGGGCGCGTGGTCGGAGAAGCGCTGCTCGCGGTAGATCGCGCAGTCGTGCAGCCGCTCGCGCAGCGATGGCGAGAGGATCTGGTAGTCGATGCGCCAACCCACGTCGTTCTCGCGCGCGCGGCCGCGGTTGGACCACCAGGTGTAGTCCTCACCCTCGGGCTTGAGCGTGCGATAGCTGTCCACCCAGCCGCGTTCGACCAGACCGTTGAGCCAGGCGCGCTCTTCCGGCAGGCAGCCGGAGTTCTTCTGGTTGGACTTCCAGTTCTTGATGTCCTTCTCGCTGCGCACGATGTTCCAGTCGCCGCAGATCACGTACTGGCGGTCGCTCTTCAGCCAAGCGTCGAAGATCGGTTCGATCCAGTCCATCGCGCGGAACTTGAACTGCTGGCGCTCCTCGCCGGACGAACCGGACGGAAAGTACAACGACACCACCGACAGCTTGCCGAAGCGCGCCTCGATGTAGCGCCCCTCGTTGTCGAATTCGTCCCAGCCCAGCTCGGTGAGCACCGCATCCGGCTCGCGCTTGGCGTAGATCGCCACGCCGCTGTAGCCCTTCTTGCTGGTGGCATCGCGGTAGAAGCAGTGGTGGCCGTCCGGACGGAACATCGCGTCGGTCAGCTGGTCTTCCTGCGCCTTGGTCTCCTGCAGGCAGACCACGTCGGCATGCTGCGCTCGCAACCAGTCGAACACGCCCTTGGTGGCGGCCGAACGGATGCCGTTGGCGTTGAGGCTGATGATGCGCATGCAATCTCCTGCGGGTCGGGCGTGGGGCAATGCGCCATCATATCAACCGTGCCTGACGTCCCCGCCCTTTCCGTGGTTTCCATTGATCGTGTGCCGCGCCCGGCGCTGCTGGACCTGCGCGTGGCGCCGTCGCAGCAGCGCTTCGTCGGCCGGGTGGTCGACCTGCTCGCCGATGCGCAGAGCCGGCCGAGCGCCGACCCGCTCGCCTTCGTGCTGGGAGAGCAGGCGATCGGCCTGTGCTGTATCGAGCGCGCGCCGCGGACGATCGCACCGATCGACTTCGATGCGTCGACGGTCGGGCTGCGCGGCTTTTTCATCGATGCGCGCTGGCAAGGTCGTGGGCTGGGCCGCCGCGCGCTCGCCGCGCTGCTCGACAACCTGGCGCAGCGCCATCCGGCGGCGCGCTGCGTGGTGCTCAGCGTGGACGAGGACAACGCCGTGGCGCTCGCGCTGTACCGCCAGGCCGGCTTCGTCGACGGCGCGCGGCGCTACCATGGCGCATCGGCCGGACGGCAGCAGTGTCTGCTGCTGCGTCAGCTCGCCGGCGCCACCCTTTCCTGACTTTTGCGAGATTGCCCGTGTACGACTACCAGCGCGACTTCATCGAACTGACCCTGCAGCGCGAGGTGCTGCGCTTCGGCGAGTTCACCCTCAAGTCCGGCCGGATCAGCCCGTATTTCTTCAACATGGGGCGGATCGATTCCGGCGCCGCGTTGGCCCAACTCGGGCGTGCCTACGCCGCCGCGGTCGAAGCCTCGGGCATCGCCGTGGACATGCTGTTCGGCCCTGCCTACAAGGGCATTGCGCTGGCCGCCGCCACGGCCATCGCACTGGCCGATCACCACGGTCGCGACCTGCCCTGGGCCTACAACCGCAAGGAGGCCAAGGATCACGGCGAGGGCGGCAACCTGGTCGGCGCGCCGCTCAAGGGCCGCGTGCTGATCGTCGACGACGTGATGACCGCCGGCACCGCGGTACGTGAATCACTCGCGCTGATCCGCGCCGCCGGTGCCGAGCCGGCCGGCGTGCTGATCGCGCTGGACCGGCAGGAGCGCGGCCAGGGTGAACGTTCCGCCGCGCAGGAAGTGACCGCCGACTACGGCATCCCGGTGATCGCGATCACCCGGCTGGACGACGTGCTGGCCTACGCCGGCGAGCAGCCGGCGCTGGCCGCGGAACACGCCCGACTGCTGGCCTATCGCGAACGCTACGGCGTGGCCGGCTGACGCCCTGTTCAGGCGGGGTCGCCGACCCTGTCACAACGCGGATCGACCGCCGTGGCGGCGGCACACGGGGCGCTGCCGCTCGTGGCTATACTCCCGCAAGGAGGGAGTTCATGCGCAAGGCAATCATCATCATCACCGCCATCGGCGTCGGCTTCGGCGGGCTCGCCCAGGCGCGCCAGGCCAGCACGGCCAGTAGCGTGCAGTACCGCTGGCGCGATGCGCAGGGCCTGGCGCACTACAGCGACAGCCTGTCGTCCGACGCCATCGCCAACGGCTACGACGTGGTGAACAGCCAGGGCCTGGTGATGCGCCACGTCGATCGCCCGCTCTCGCCAGCCGAGCGCGTTGCCGCGAAGAAGCTGGCGGACGAGGCGGCGGCACGCAAGCGCGAGGACGAACAGCGCCAGCGCGAGGACCAGCAGATGCTGGCCGCCTACCCGGACGAAGCCAGCTTCGTGGCGGCGCAGAAGGACGAGCTCAGCAGCATCGACCAGCAGATCACCACCACCCGCGCGAGCCTGGGCACCCAGGAAAAAGCGCTGACCGACCTGCTCGACCGCGCCGGCGAACTGGAGCGCGCCAAGCAGCCGGTGCCGAAGTTCCTGTCCGACAAGATCACCGCCCAGCGCGACGTGGTCGGCGCGCAACGCGCGATGCTGGACCGCCTGCAGGCGTCCTACGTGAACACCCAGCTGAAGAACGAATCCCAACTCGCCCACTACCGCCAGCTCAAGGCGCAATTGCAGCAGACCGACGGCAACCCCGAGCCGTAAGCACGAGTCACCGCCGGCCAGCGCTGGCGGCTAGAACGGCAGCTTGAGCTTCGGATTCACCATGAACAGCTGTTCGCGGAACACCTGCTGGATGCGCTTGAGCGCAGTGGGGTTGTCCGCGTCGAAACGCAGCACCAGCACCGGCGTGGTATTCGACGCGCGTACCAGGCCCCAGCCGTCGGCCCAGTCCGCGCGCACGCCGTCGATGGTCACCAGCGTCGCATCCGGGAAGCTGGCCTTTTCGCGAAACGCCTGCATGAAGCGCTGGTTCTCGCCTTCGGCCAGCTCGATCTTCAGCTCCGGCGTCGACACGCCCTTCGGGCAGGTGGCGAAGATCTCCTCCGGCGTGCGCCCGTCCAGGTCGCCGGCGAGGATCTCCAGCAGGCGCGCGGCCGCGTAGAGTCCGTCGTCGAAGCCGTACCAGCGCTCCTTGAAGAAGAAGTGCCCGCTCATCTCGCCGGCCAGCTCGGCGCCGGTCTCGCGCATCTTGGCCTTGATCAGCGAATGGCCGGTGCGCCACATCAGCGGGCTGCCGCCGGCGTCGAGGATCTGCCCCTTGAGGTGGCCGGTGCATTTGACGTCGTAGATGATCGTGGCGCCGGGCTGGCGCGCCAGTACGTCGCGGGCGAACAACATCAGCGTGCGGTCGGGGTAGATGATCTCGCCATCGCGGGTCACCACGCCCAGCCGATCGCCGTCGCCGTCGAAGGCAAGTCCGAGGTCGGCGCCGGTCTGCTTCACCGCCAGGATCAGATCCTGCAGGTTGTCCGGATCGGACGGGTCGGGATGGTGGTTGGGGAAGGTGCCGTCGACGTCGCAGTACAGCGGGATCACCTGGCAACCGATGCTCTCCAGCACCTGCGGCGCCACCGCGCCGGGGATGCCGTTGCCGCAGTCGACCACCACCTTCAACGCGCGCTCGGCCTGCACGTCCGAAGCGATGCGCTCGATGTAGTCCGGCACTACGTCGACGCTGCGCTGGGCGCCATGGCCATCGTCGGGCAGGCCGCCGGCGGCGATGCGCCGGTACAGGTCCTGGATCGCCTCCTCCGCCAGCGTCTCGCCGCCGACCACGATCTTGAAGCCGTTGTAGTCGGGCGGGTTGTGGCTGCCGGTGACGGCCACGCCGCAGCCGGTGTTGAACCGGTAGGTGGCGAAATAGATCACTGGGGTGGGCGCCGCACCGATGTCGATCACGTCCACGCCGGCCGCGCGCAGGCCCTCGGCCAGGCCGCCGGCGAGTTCCGGACCGGACTGGCGACCATCGCGCCCCACCACGATCTCGCGCAGGCTCTTCTCCACCATCAGCGCGCCGATCGACTGGCCCAGCAGCCGGGCCACCTGGCGATTGAGGTTCTTGCCGACCACGCCGCGCACGTCGTAGGCGCGGAAGATGCCCGGATCGACTGTCGCCGAGGGCAGCGCCTCGGGCGCCGGCGGCGGTGTCGCGCGCGGCGGCGGTGCCGGGCGCTCGCGCTGCCGCACCACCGGCGGTAGCGGCACCTCTTCCTCTTCCCGCACCGCGATGGCGCGCTCGCGGCCGCGGCCGGCCAGCCGCAGCAGGTACACGCCACCAGCCAGGCCGAGCAGGCTGAGCAAGGCCGCCAGCGGCCAGACGTGCGGCAGGATGATGAACGCCTCCGGCAGCGCCGCGCCCACGCTGAAGGCGCTGTGCGGAATGGCCGCAGCGCGGTCTTCGAGCTGCGCGGACGGATCGCCGTGCGAGAGCAGGCTCAATGCGCTGCGATCATCACCCTGGCGCAGGTCCAGGCGACCGCTGGCTGGCGAGATCGCGTCGAAGGCCTGCTGCACCGGCGTGAACGGTAACTCGACCCAGGCCCACGCCGCTGGTCGGATACCGTTGCCCATCGGCATCGCGAAGGACACTCGCCGGTCGCTGCCGACGTAGACGGTCTGCGCCACCGCTGGCCCCGTCTCATTCTGCGCGGCCATCAGTTGCGCCGCCTTGCCATACCCGAAATCGCGGTAGTTCGCGTGCAGCACCTCGTCCATCCCGGCGCTGTAGAACGCCACGTCCAGCACCCGCGGCAGCTTGGCCCGCACCGCAGCGGCGGCGGTCACCGGATCGGTCAGCACGGCGGCCGGATCGAGCCCGTCCAGTGCCGCGCGCACTGCGCGACGCTCGCGATCGAGCTCGGCGGTGATCGCGCGCACGGTGTCTTCCTGGGCGCGGTGCACACGGTCATTGGCGTGGCCTTCGTCGGCAATCAGCCAGGTTTGCCAGGCGGCAAACAGGCCCAGCAGCAGTAGCAGCGTGCCCGCGGTAAACGGCAGCAGACGCCGCCAGTCTGGCGTGGCGCGCACGCGGTTCCTTCCCCAACTCAAGCCCATGCCTGCCCCCGCAGATCAGTTGATACCGGTCGACCCGAACCCGCCCTGCCCCCGCTCAGACGGTGCGAACTCCGCCACTACCGACAGCCGCGGTGTCCCCACCGGCACCAGCAGCAGTTGCGCGATGCGATCACCCACCCCGATCGTGACGTCCGCGTTGCCGCGGTTCCAGCATGAGATCATCAGCGGCCCCTGGTAGTCCGCGTCGATCACACCCACCAGGTTACCCATCACCAGGCCCTGCTTGTGGCCCAGGCCCGAGCGCGGAACGATCAGTGCGCACCAACCCGGGTCGCCGATATGGATGGCGAAGCCGCTGGGCACCAGCGCGGTGGCGCCGGGGGCGAGCGTGATCGGCGCCTCGATCGCGGCGCGCAGGTCCATCCCTGCGCTGCCGGCGGTGGCTGGCTCGGGCAAGGCGATGCTGTCGCCCAGGCGCGGATCGAGAATCTTCAGCTGCACGTCGATCATGCGCGGACCTGCTTGAAACGCTCGACCACACACGCGATCAGCTCGCGCGCCAGCTCGGTCTTGCTCGCGCGTGGCAGTTCCTGCGAGCCGTCGGCCCAGTACAGCGTGAGCGCGTTGTCGGCGGTCTCGAAACCCATCCCGCCGCCCACCTGGTTGGCGGCGATCATGTCCAGCTTCTTGCGGCGCAGTTTGTCTTGCGCATAGCTGGCCACGTCGTGCGTCTCGGCCGCGAAGCCGACCAGGAACGGATGCGCCGGCTGCGCCGATAGCGTGGCGAGGATGTCCGGGTTTTCCGCCAGCGTGAGCGTCAGCTCGGCACCGGCCTGCTTCTTGAGCTTGCACGGCGCCACCTGCTGCGGACGGTAATCGCCCACCGCCGCCGCCGCGATATAGATGTCTGCCGTGGCCGCCGCCTCGATCACGGCGGCGTGCATCTGCGCCGCGCTGCGCACGTCCACGCGAGCGGCCACTCCGCTGGGCGTGGGCAGGCTCACCGGACCGGCGACCAGAATCACGTGCGCACCGGCCTGCGCGGCTGCTTCGGCCACGGCGAAGCCCATCTTCCCCGAGCTGCGATTGCCGATGAAGCGCACCGGATCGATGTCTTCGTAGGTCGGACCCGCGCTCACCACCACGCGGCGCCCCGCCAGCGCGCCGCCGCCGAACGAGGCGATCAGCGCGTCGCGTAGTTCCAGCGGCTCGAGCATGCGACCGGAGCCGACGTCGCCGCAGGCCTGCTCGCCCGCGGCCGGGCCCAGCACGGTCACGTCGCGCTCGCGCAGCGTGGCCAGATTCGCCTGCACCGCCGGATGCGCCCACATCTGCTGGTTCATCGCCGGCGCCACCGACAGCGGGGCGGCGCTGGCCAGGCACAGCGTGGTCAGCAGATCGTCGGCCTGGCCGTGGGCGAGGCGGGCCAGCACGTCGGCGCTGGCCGGAGCGACGAGGATGCGCTCGGCCCAGCGCGCCAGCTCGATATGGCCCATCGCGGCCTCGGCCGACTCGTCCCACAGCGACACCCGCACCGGCGCGCCGGAGAGCGCCTGGAACGTGGTCGGGGTGACGAAATGCGTGGCCCCTTCGGTCATCACCACACGCACCTCGGCGCCCACATCGCGCAGGCGACGGACCAGTTCGCAGGACTTGTAGGCGGCGATGCCGCCGGACACGCCCAGCAGGATGCGGCGGTGGGCAAGACTCATGGATGGGCCCGTGGTTTGTTAGGCCCGGTAGCTTACCGGAATCGCCCGTCGCGGCCCGCGCGGGTTGGACGGGCAATCACGGTACGGATCATGCGCGACGGTCTGGCTGACGCTGCGGCCTTACCGGCGCCGCGCGCCGCGCACGCCGACGGGCGACCAGGCGGAAGCCCGACGGCGCAGGCGGCACTCCGCCGATGGGCGCATGGCGGGGTGGCACGCCACGCTTGCCCGCATGAGCATCCGAGAATGGCCCGCCACCGAACGCCCCCGCGAAAAGCTGCTGGCCCGCGGCTGCGCTGCGCTCACCGACGCCGAATTGATCGCCGTGCTGCTGGGCAGCGGCATCCCGGGAGTCGATGCCATCGCCTTGGGCCGGACGCTGCTGCAGGACAGTGGCGGGCTGGCGGCCCTGCTCGGTGCACCGGCGGAGTCGGTGCGCCGACGCGGCATCGGCCCGGCCAAGCGCGCGCGGCTGATCGCCGCGCTCGAACTGGCGCGGCGGGCGCTGGGCGAGCAGCTGCGCGAACGGCCCGCCCTGGGCAGTCCCCGTGACAGCGGGGACTACCTGCGCGCGCAACTGCGCCATCTGCCATACGAGGTGTTCGGCTGCCTGTACCTGGACAACCGTCATCGCGTGCTGGCCTTCGAGGAGCTGTTTCGCGGCACGGTGGACGGCGCCAGCGTGCACCCGCGGGAGGTAGTTCGCGCTTGCCTGAAGCACAACGCCTGCGCGGTGATCTTCGCCCACAACCACCCCAGCGGCGTGGCCGAGCCCAGCGCGGCGGACCGCGCCATCACCCATGAACTGCGCAACGCCCTGCAGCTGGTGGGCGTGCGCGTGCTCGATCACTTGGTGATCGGCTCGGGCGAACCGGTATCGATGGCCGCGCGCGGCCTGATCTAGCCAGCGCCGGGTCGGCTGGCTCCCGCCGGAAAGGCTGGTTCGGAGCGAGCGAGGAAGACGCCGGGCTACCTATCTCCCTGTCCGGCCGCAGCCGTGGCACGCGAATCGGGCTGAGCCGCACAACCGCCAGAACGGCCGCGAAACCCTCGCCCCCGCAAATGCCGGCCGTCAGCGGCCGACACACCAAAAAAAGCGGCGCAGGCTTGCGCCGCGCCGCTCAAGGCCGTTTTTGGGGAGGGTGGAGAACACGGTATCTCCTGGCGCTGGCTTTCCCCGGGGAGGTAAGTCGACCAGACACCGGCGCAGTGTGGCGCTGCCGCATGACAGGGCCATGACGTACATCTGGCGGCCGGGTCCCGCCGATCGGCCCCCGAAGTTATGCACATCGGCGGCACCGCGCGGATTTGCCGACGACAGCTCACACCCTCCTCACCCATGGCATTTAATCGATTGATGTATAAATACTTCTCGTCTTTCACCAACGTGAAATGGGCGTTTCCGGTGCGGACGCAAGGCGCGGGACGAATCTTCCCCACAGAGTTATCCACAGACTTGTTCGTGCGGCGCGTCACGCCGATTCGCCGGGCCGCGTCCGCGGGGGCCTCTGTTAGCATTACCGGTCCTATCGCCTTACCCGACCGCACCCACCCGTGAAAGACCAGCTGCGCGCACTGCTGCTGCAGGCCATCCGCACCCTGCAGAACGACTCCTCTCTCCCGGCCGACCTCGCGATCCCACACCTGGTGATCGAGCACGCGCGCAGCCGCGAGCACGGCGACTTCGCCAGCAACGCGGCGATGCTGCTGGCGAAACCCGCCCGGGCCAAGCCGCGCGAACTGGCCGAGAAGCTGGTGGCCGCGCTGCCGGCCAACACGCTGGTGGCGAAGGTGGAGATCGCCGGCCCCGGCTTCATCAATTTCTTTCTCTCGGCGGAGAGCTACCACGCCGAGGTGCGGCGCATCTTCGCCGAAGGTGACGGCTACGGCCGCAGCACCACCGGCGCAGGCCAGGTGGCGGGCGTGGAGTTCGTCTCGGCCAACCCCACCGGCCCGCTGCACGTGGGCCACGGCCGCAACGCGGTGCTCGGCGACTGCCTGGCGCGCCTGCTCGACGCCACCGGCTGGGCGGTCAAGCGCGAGTTCTACTACAACGACGCCGGCGTGCAGATCCACAACCTGGCCATCTCGGTGCAGGCGCGCGCGCGCGGCCTGAGCCCGGATGACGCCGGCTGGCCCGAGGACGGCTACCGCGGCGACTACATTGCCGACGTGGCCAAGGCCTACCTCGCCGGCGACAGCGTGACGGTGGAAGGCCACACCGTGGTCGGCGCGAAGAATCCGGACGACCTGGACGACATCCGTCAGTTCGCCGTGGCCTACCTGCGCCGCGAGCAGGACCTGGACCTGAAGGCCTTCGGCGTCGGCTTCGACGTGTACTTCCTGGAGTCGTCGCTGTACGCCGACGGCAAGGTGGAGGAGACCGTGCGCGAGCTCATCGCCCACGGCCACACCTACGAGGAAGGCGGCGCGCTGTGGCTGCGCTCCACCGACTACGGTGACGACAAGGACCGCGTGATGCGCAAGTCCGACGGCACCTACACCTACTTCGTGCCGGACGTCGCCTATCACCTCAGCAAATGGCAGCGCGGCTACGTCAACGCGGTAACCGTGCTCGGCTCCGACCACCACGGCTCGCTGGCCCGCGTGAAGGCCGGCCTGCAGGCGCTGGATGCGGGCATCCCGAAGGATTGGCCGCACTACGCGCTGTATCAGATGGTCACCGTGATGAAGGGTGGTCAAGAAGTAAAGCTGGGGAAGCGCGCTGGTGGTTATCTGACCCTTCGTGACCTTATTGACGAGGTCGGCCGCGATGCGACGCGCTACTTCCTGATCGCGCGCAAGAGCGATTCGCAGCTGGTGTTCGACATCGACCTGGCGCGCTCGCAGTCCAACGACAACCCGGTCTACTACATCCAGTACGCACACGCTCGCGTCTGCTCGGTGCTGCGCCAGGCCGGCGAGAAGAGCCTCACCGTCGATCTCGAGCGCGGCCTGCAGCAGCTGGCACGGCTGGACAGCGAGCACGAGCAGATTCTGCTGACCGAGCTGGCGAAGTATCCGGAGGTGGTCGAATCGGCTGCCGCCAACCTCGAGCCGCACCTGCTCGCCGGCTGGCTGCGCGAGCTGGCGAACGCCTTCCACACCTATTACAACGCGCACCAGTTCCTGGTCGACGATGCGGACCTGCGCCACGCGCGTCTGGCGCTGTCGGTGGCCACGCGCCAGGTGCTGAAGAACGGTTTGAACCTGCTGGGCCTGGGCGCCCCGGAGAGCATGTAAATGGCAGCACGCAAGGGCAAGGGCCGACAGGCCGTGCGCAACAAGAGCGGCGGCGTGCCCGGCTGGGCATGGGCGGCGATCGGCATCCTGGTCGGCGTACTGCTGATGGTGGTGCTGATGCGCAAGTCGCTACTGCCGATGGCGCCGACCGGTCCGCAGCCCAACCCGCAGGCCACCGCCCAGCGCGGCAGCGACCCCGGCGCCGTGGCGCCGGGCAACCCGACCAGCGCGCCGAAGAAGCCGCAGTACGACTTCTACTCGCTGCTGTCCGAGCGCGAAGTGCGCATCCCCGACGCAGTGATCAGCGCGCAGGCCAAGGCCGAGCAGCAGAAGCAGCAGCAGGCGCGCGACCAGGCGCTGGCCGCCCAGCAGGCGCAGCAGCAGGCCCAGGCCCAGGCGAATGCGCCGGCGGCGGTGCGCGAAAACGTCACCGCCGCACCGGCTTCGGCCGTGCCGACGCCGGCCGCCGGCAGTGGCTACCTGCTGCAGGTGGGCGCGTTCCCGAATGCCGCCGACGCCGAGAGCCTGAAGGCCCGGCTGGCGCTGCAGGGTTTCGTGGCCAACGTGCAGGCGGTGAACGTGGGCGGGCAGACCTACCACCGCGTGCGGCTCGGCCCGTTCCGTTCGGCCACCGACCTGGAATCGACCAAGCAGCGGCTGGCCTCGGCCGGCATCAACGCGATCGCGCTGAAAGAAGGCCGCTGACCTCCACCCCGCCACGAGCCGCATCCGCATGCACGCCAAGACCGTCCTGATCACCGGCGCCACCTCCGGCTTCGGCGCCGCCACCGTGGAACGCTTCGTCGCCGGCGGCTGGCACGTGGTCGCCACCGGCCGTCGCGCCGAGCGCCTGCAGAAGCTGGTCGACAAGCACGGCGCCGATCGCGTCCACGCGTTGGCCTTCGACATGCGCGACGAGGCCGCGATGCGTACGGCGATCGCCGCCCTGCCCGCCGCGTTCGCCGGCATCGATCTGCTGGTCAACAACGCCGGCCTGGCGCTGGGCACCGCGCCCGCGCAGCAGGCGGACCTGGCGCAGTGGAAGCAGATGATCGACACCAACGTCACCGCGCTTGTGACGATCACCCACCTGCTGCTGCCCACGCTGATCGAACGTCGCGGCGCCATCGTCAACATCAGCTCGATCGCCGGCAGCTATCCGTACAAGGGCGGCAACGTCTACGGCGGCAGCAAAGCCTTCGTCAGCCAGTTCACCCAGAACCTGCGCACCGATCTGCACGGCACCGGCGTGCGCGTGAGCTCAATCGAACCGGGCATGGCCGAGACCGAGTTCACCCTGGTGCGCACCGGTGGCAACCAGGCCGCCTCCGACCAGCTCTACGCGGGCGCGCAGCCGATCACCGCCGAAGACATCGCCGAGTCGATCTGGTGGATCGCCACGCTGCCGCCGCACCTCAACATCAACCGGCTCGAAGTGATGCCGGTGAACCAGTCGGCAGCCGGCCTGCAGGTGCATCGCGAGGCTTGATTCCGCCTGTGGGAGCACCCCGTGCGCGACGTTTTTCTGCCTTTCGTGCCGTAACGGAGAGCGTCGCGCACAGGGTGCGCTCCTATGGGCGATGGACGTCGTGGGTGACGAACGGATGCTCCGGCGTCGGCGCATCGAGCCAGTGCGGGTGCGCCAAGGTGTGGCGCATATCCTCCAGTCCGCTGCGCCAATGCTGGCGCATGCTGCTGGCGCTGAACTCGTAGTCCTTGTAGTGCCCCTCGTACGGCTTGTTGCGGTAGATCAGGTGCACCAGGTTGGTCAGGGCACCGGACGCGCGTGCCTCGGCGCGTCGATAGGCCGGCTCGCTGCGGCGGCCGGGGGGCACCAATTCCATCAGGTCGTGCAGCAGGCGCTGCTGTTCCAGGTCGCGGCGCATGTACTCGGTCACCAGCCGGGTGCGGCTGGAATACTGAATGTCCTTGCTGCGTGCGGCGACCTGGGCGAGGTCGTGTGGCAGCTCGCCCTGCGCGCTCCACAGATCGACCTGGAAGATCAGCGCGTCGTGACAGGGCCGATCCACCAACACTTGATACAGCGGCGTGTTGGAGACCATGCCGCCGTCCCAGTAGTACTCGCCATCGATCTCCACCGCGGGAAACCCCGGCGGCAGCGCGCCGGACGCCATGAAATGCTCGGCGCGCAGCGTCTGCCGGGTGTTGTCGAAGTAGGCGAAGTTGCCGGTGCGCACGTTCACCGCGCCCACCGACACACGCATCGCGCGCGCATCGTTGAGGCGATCGAAATCCACCAGCCGCTCCAGCGTGGCGCGCAGCGGCGCGGTGTCGTACCAGCTTGCCGTGGCCGGACCGCGGCGCCATGGCGCGAACGGCGGCGCGGGCAGCCGCGGCAGGAAGAACCCGGCCTGGCCCTCGAACAGCGTGCGCAGCGCCGCCATGCCGCTCAGCCCGTTCTGCATCGCCAGCGGCCAGCCAAAGCCGTCCAGCGGCGCGGCTGCCAACGGTGCGGAAAGAAACGGCGGCTGGCAGATCGTGTCCCAGAAGGTGCGCAGCTTGGCCACACGCTCCTCAGGCGGGTTGCCGGCGATGATCGCGGCGTTGAGCGCGCCGATCGAGATGCCGGCGATCCAGTGCGGCGCGATGCCCGACTCGGCCAGCGCCTCGAGCACGCCGGCCTGGTAGGCACCCAGCGCACCGCCACCCTGCAGCACCAGCGCCACCGTGGGATAGGTACGCTCGACGCGCGCAGCGAGCGTCTCGTCCGGCGACTGGGCACGCACATCCATCGACCACCTCATCCTGGCTCTCGGCGCGGCGTCGCGCGAGGCGACGCCGGCACCGCGGTTTACTGCATGTACCAGCCGTGGCTGACCACGATGCTCTGCCCGGTCAGCGCCGCTGACGGGAACGTGGCCAGGTAGAGCGCGGTCTGCGCGATGTCCTCGACCGTGGTGAAAGTGCCATCCACGGTGTCCTTGAGCATCACGTTTTTGATCACCTCGTCCTCGCCGATGCCCAGTTCCTTCGCCTGTTCGGGAATCTGCTTTTCCACCAGCGGCGTGCGCACGAACCCCGGGCAGATCACGTGCGAGCGCACGTTGTGTGCCGCGCCTTCCTTCGCCAGCGTGCGAGCCAGGCCGAGCAAGCCGTGCTTGGCGGTGACGTATGGCGCCTTGAGCTTGGACGCCTCGTGCGAATGCACCGAGCCCATGTAGATCACGATGCCGCCGCGGTCGCCCTTGTACATGTGTTGCAGGGCGGCCTTGGTGGTGAGAAAGCCGCCGTCGAGGTGGATCGCCAGCATCTTCTTCCAGTCGGCGAAGGCGAACTGGTCGATCGGGTTGATGATTTGCACGCCAGCGTTGGAAATGAGGATGTCCAGCGCGCCGAAGGCGGCCACTACCTTGTCGGTGCCGGCGTTCACCGCCGCCTCGTCGGTAACGTCCATGGCGATGCCGATCGCCTTGCCGCCCGCCGCGGTGATTTCCGCCGCGGTGGCATCGGCGGCCTGCTGGTTGATGTCGCAGATGGCGACCGCCGCGCCCTCCTTCGCGTACAGCTCGGCGATCGCCTTGCCGAGGCCGCTCGCCGCGCCGGTGATCAACGCGACCTTGCCGTCCAGACTTGCCATGGGGGTACTCCTGTCAGCGGGGAAGATTTTGCAGTGCACCATTGTGCGCCCGGCCGGCACCGCGGGCCAAGTGCGGCGCCGGTCGGAGCTCAGCCCGCGTCGGGAGCGAGGTAGGTGTAAGCGGTGAGGCCCGCGTCGAGGTCGGCGTACAGCGCTTCGCCGGCCGCACCGGCCACGCCTGCGGCGGCGATGCGCTCGCGGTAACGGCTGCGCAGGTCGTCCAGGCTGTAGCCCACGTAATCGAGCATCAGGTCGGTGGTGTCGCCGCGGCGCTTGTGGGCGAACGCGAAGCCATCGCCTTCGGCGCGCACGTTCACCGCGTCGGTGTCGCCGAACAGATTGTGGATGTCGCCTAGCGTCTCCTGGTACGCGCCGACCATGAACAGGCCCAGGCAGTAGCTTTCGCCGGGCTTGAGCGGGTGCAGCGGCAGGCTCACGTCCACGCCCTCGGCATCGACGTAGTGGTCGATGCGACCGTCCGAATCGCAGGTGAGGTCGACGATCACGCCGCGGCGGGTGGGTTCTTCGTTCAAGCGCGCGATCGGGGTGATCGGGAAGATCTGCTCGATCGCCCAGATGTCCGGCACCGACTCGAACACCGAGAAGTTGACGAAGTACTTGTCCACCAGCTTCTCGTCCAGCTCGTCCAGCGCCTGGCGATGGGCGCGCTCTGCCGGCAGCAGGCGCGAGCGCACCGCGTTGGCGATGGCGTAGTACAGCTCGTCCAGCCGCGCGCGGTCGGCCAGCGCCAACTGACCCAGCGCGTACAGCGCCTGGCCTTCGGCGAGGTGATGCTGCGCCTCGTGGTACAGCTCCAGCGGCGGGCGCGCGTCGAGCTCGGCGTGCACTTCGCGCAGGTGGCGCAGCACGGCGGGCTCGTCGGCGCGCGCCGGTTCGATGGCGCCGGCCGGCACGCTCTCCACCTCGCTCACGTCGACCACCAGCACCGCGTGGTGCGCGGTCATCGCGCGGCCGGCCTCGGTCAGGATGTGCGGCGCGTTCAGATCTTCGGCGGCCACCGCCTCGGCCAGCGACTGCACGATGGTCGCCGCGTACTGCTCGATCGAGTAATTGATCGAGTTGTGGCTGCGCGAACGCGAGCCTTCGTAGTCCACGCCCAGGCCGCCGCCGACGTCGACGATCTCCAGCGGCACGCCCATCCGGCTCAGCTCGACGAAGTAGCGCGTGGCCTCGCGCATGCCGTTGGCGATGTCGCGCACGTTGGAGATCTGCGAGCCCATGTGGAAGTGCTGCAGCTTCAGCGTGTGCTTGAGCCCGGCGGCATCCAGCCGCTCGATCAGCGTGAGCACCTGGCTCGGCGACAGGCCGAACTTGCCCTTGTCGCCGCCGGTGTTCTGCCACTTGCCGGCGCCAATGGAAGCCAGCCGCACGCGTACGCCGAGCAGCGGCTCCACGCCCAGCGCCTTGGCCTCGGCGAACACGTGGTCGAGCTCGGAGAGCTTCTCGATCACGATGTGCACGCGCAGGCCGAGCTTGCGGCCGATCAGCGCCAGACGGATGTACTGGCGATCCTTGTAGCCGTTGCAGATCACGATCGAACCGGGCCGCGCCATCGCCAGCACCGCCATCAGCTCGGGCTTGGAGCCGGCCTCCAGGCCGAAGCCCTCGCTGCCGGCGTGCACCAGCTCACTCACCACGCTGTGCTGCTGGTTCACCTTGATCGGATAGATCGCGGTGTAGCCGCCGGCGTACTGCCACTCGCCGATTGCTTTGGCGAACGAGGCCTGCATTTTGGCGAGGCGGTCGGCCAGGATGTCGGGAAAGCGCACCAGCAGCGGCAGCCGCAGGCCCTCGGCGCGCGCCTGCGTGACGATCTGCGGCAGCGACAGCGCGGGGCCGGCGGCGCCGCGCGGGCGCATCACGATCTCGCCGGCGTCGCTGACGTCGACGTAGCCGTCGCTCCAGTGCGGTACGGCGTAAGTGTGGCGGGCAGCGGCGCTGTTCCAGGAACTCGCCATGGACGGTATCTCCTTGTGCAAACGGAACGTAACGTCGCAGCGGCGAGCCTTGACGAGATGCTCGACGAGAGCGCGAAGCCTTGCCGGCCGGAAGCCTCGCACGCCGCGGGGCCGGAAGGGCTTGTCGGAGCGCCGCCGGCCGCAGGGCCGGGGACACCGAATGCGCATTGTAACGGCGCCACGTGACCAAAGTGCGCACGCTGCGCCGGCACGTTCACGGCCGAACTGGCTACAATTGCCGGCCTTTGCCGTCCCCATTCCCGCTCAAGCGCCCCTTTAGGAACACCCGTCATGTCGCAGCAGCCCAGCTGGTTCACCGAAGCCCACCAGGCGTCCGGCTCCTCCATCGGTTATCGCGTGGAGAAACTGCTGCACGCGGAAAAGACGCCGTTCCAGACCATCGAGATCTACCAGACCACCGACTGGGGCAACCTGATGGTGATCGACGGCTGCGTGATGCTAACCAGCCGCGACAACTTCCTCTACCACGAGATGATGACCCACCCGGCGCTGTTCACCCATGCGCGCGCCAAGCGCGTGGTGATCATCGGCGGCGGCGACTGCGGCACGCTGCGCGAGGTGCTCAAGCACGAGGAAGTGGAATCGGCCGTGCAGGTGGAGATCGACGAGCGCGTCACCCGCCTGGCCGAGGAGTACTTCCCCGAGCTGTGCGATGCCAACCACGACCCGCGCGCGCAGCTGCTGTTCATCGACGGCATCAAGTACATGGCCGAGGCCGAGCCCGAATCGCTGGACCTGATCATCGTCGACTCGACCGACCCGGTCGGCCCGGCCGAGGGCCTTTTCAACGCGGCCTTCTACGCCAGCTGCCACAAGGCGCTGCGTCACGGCGGCATCCTGGTGCAGCAGTCGGAGTCGCCGATTGCGCACCTGGAGCTGATCAAGTCGATGCGCGCGGCCATGCGCACGGCCGGCTTCGCGGCGGTGAAGACGTTGCCGTTCCCGCAGCCGTGCTACCCCACCGGCTGGTGGAGCTGCACGATGGCGCGCAAGGGCGGTGACCTGGCTGGCTTCCGCGAGCGCGGCGCGATCAGCAAGGGCTTTGCGACCCGCTACTACAACGCCGACACGCACAAGGCGGCGCTGGCGCAGCCGGAATTCATGCGCGAGGCGCTGGGCGAGTAAGCCACCGCGCCCGCGTCATCCACGAGACCCACGGCGTCCGCGTCGTGGGTTTTTTCTTGGGCGACGCTCAGAACAGGGTCTGACGCACCTTGGGCAGCAGCACGATGATCAGCGTGGCCAGCGGTCCGATCAGCAGCGACAGCAAGAACCACAACAGGCCGCTGCGGTTCTTGCCCTGGGCCAGCCCGGCATTGATCAACGCCAGCGTGCCCCAGCCGGCGAACCAGGGCATGGCCCCGTCGAGATGGTTGAAGGTATCCACATGCCTCTCCGTTGCGCAGCCCGCGCAAGCGCGGCCAAAGACCCTGGATGGTAACAAGCATGTGTGGCGCCTCCCGCCGCCGCGCGCCCCTCGATCAGCCGGGCTTAATGCGCACGCGCTACGCTTGCCGCTTTGCTTGCCCACAGGGAGTCACGCGATGCGAGCACGTCACCGGCCGGTCATGAAGTTGGGCGGCATCAGCCTGGCGCTCGCCTTGGCCGCCTCATCCGCGGCAGCGGCCGACGCGTCCCCCGAGGCGGCGCGGACCCAGGCGCTGCTGGCCTACCAACATGACCTGGTGAGCGTGCTGGCGCCGCGCGCCGATGCAATGCCGCTGCTGGGCGCCGCACTGCTGGCGCGCCCACTGCCCCGGCAGCCGAAGTACAACGATTTCCACACGCTGATCGAGCGCGCCGCGCAGGCCCCCGACAGCACGCCGGCGGTGCAGTGGGCGCGCCTGGTCGATTGCGATACCAAGGCCAAGACCTGCCCCAACGCCGAGGCGCTGCGCGCGCTCACCGACACCGCCGCGGACAACGCCGCAGTGTGGCTGATCAAGCTCGCCGCCGATACCGCGGATAACAAGGGCGACGCCGCGCGCAACGACCTGCACCGGGCCGCCACCGCCAAGCTCTACGACGACTACACCGGCACCGCGCTGAAGGCCCTGGCCAGCACCGCCGGCACCCTGCCCGCGCCGGCGGAGGCGATCGATCCGACCGCATCGGCCGGCCCCTACGGCGTGCAGGTGGTGCTGGTGTATGGCGTGGCCGGGCTGCTGCCGCAGCCGCAGCCGGGCATGCAGGCCGCGGCACGGATGTGCGCCGACGGCAAGGACGACGCCGCGCTGAAGACCGACTGCCTGCAGCTGGCCAAGGTGCTCGAATGGGGCTCCAGCCCGCTGGCGCGCTCGCTCGGCCTGCACCTGCGCGAAACGCTGGCGGACGATCCGGCCGAGCAGGCGGCCGCCCGCACCGAGCGCGCGAATCTGACCTGGCAGGTGCAGAACTTCGCCCAGCTGTCCGACCGCGCACCGCAGGACAAGGCGCTGGCCCAGCACCTGCTGGCGCTGGCACGCAATGGCGGCACCGAGATGAGCCTGGTGCTCGCCGCGCTGCGCGACGCCGGCATCCCGGCCGACGCGCCGGGCGCCGCGGCCGCCAGCGCCACCAGCGCCGCCCCGGCGGCGCAGTAACCGCCCAAGGCGGGTGCGACGATCGTCGCAGCCAGGCGCAAAACCGCATCACCCCGGTTCCCCGGACCGGGTTCTCACAGTAGGCTGTGGCCCACCTACCTGCGGGGAGTCGGCCGATGCTTACGGTGCTGGTGGCAAGCAGCAAAGGTGGATGCGGTAAGAGCACGCTGGTCACGCAGCTGGCATCACACTGGGCCCAGGCCGGCAAGCGCACAGCCATAGTCGATGCCGACCGCCAGCAGTCGAGCTACCGCTGGGCCGCCCGCCGTCCGGACAACGTGCCCGGCGTGCTCGGGCTCGAAGGCGGCCGCAAGGCCCTGCAGAAACTCCCCGCCGACACCGAACGTGCGCTCATCGACACCCCGGCCGGCGTCACCGAGCGCGATCTCGAACCCTATCTCGACAGCGCCGACGTGCTGCTGGTGCCGGTGCTGCCGTCGAGCTTCGACATGGACGCCACGCTGGCCTTCGTGGGCGAACTGGCGCAGATCCCCCGCATCAAGCGCGGCAAGCTGCCGGTGGCGCTGGTGGCCAATCGGCTCAAGCCGTGGACCCACGCCAGCCAGGATGCGGTCGCCCAGCTCGGCGAGCTGGCGCCGTTTCCGATTGCCGGCCAGCTGCGCGACAGCCAGGCTTACGTGCTGCTGGCGGCGCTGGGCAAGGGCATCTTCGATTACCAGTCCGAACAGGTACGCAGCCACCAGGACGACTGGAAGGCGCTGCTGCGCTGGATCAAGCGCGCCCACTGAATTACCGAATTACCCGCGCGGCGCCCCGGTCGCCGCGTTCCACCAGGAGTCCTGCATGCTTGAACTGATCCTCTTGCGCCACGCCGAGGCCCTGCCTGCCACCGCAGGCGACGACGACCGGCAACGGCGGCTCAGCGGACACGGCGAACAGGAGGCGCGCGCGGCGGGCAGATGGCTGGCCAGCCACGGCGCGACGCCCCAGCGCGTGCTGTGCTCGCCGGCCGAGCGCACCCGCGCCACCGCCAACCTGGCGCTGGAGGCGCTGGGCGATTCGCCCGAGCTGCAGCTGGCCGACGAGATCTACGACGCCACGCCGGGCGAACTGCTGGCCCTGCTAGATCAGCACGACGAGGTCGGCACGGTGATGCTGGTGGGCCACAACCCGGGCATCGAACGGCTGGTGGCGCTGCTGGTCGAAGGGCGCTCGGATGACTTCCGCGGCATGCCTCCAGGTGGGCTGGCCGTGCTGCACCTCAACGGTGCGCTGGAACCGGGCAACGCGCGACTGGACGCCTTCTGGTCGCCATGATGCGGGCGGCCTGGCTGCCGCTGCTCGTCGCCCTGCTGGCCATCGCCCCCGCGCGGGGTGCGGACTACCGCATCGACACCTCGCGCTCGCACGCCGAGTTCAACGTGCGCCTGCTGTGGGTGCGCCAGATCAACGGCCGCTTCACTGACATCCACGGCGACGTCACCCTCAACGCGCTGCGCGACACCGCCGTGGTGCGCGCCACGGTGAACGTGGACTCCGTGGCGATGTCCTCGGCGCGGCTGCGCCGCTGGGTGCTCGATCCGGAGTTCTTCGACGTGCGGCGCTTTCCGGAGATCCACTTCGTCTCCGCGCCGCTGGCAGTGCGCTCGCTCGATGCCGGCGGCGAACTGCCCGGCTGGCTGACCCTGCGCGGCGTGACGCGGCCGGTGCTGTTCCGGCTGGAGCCGGCCAGCTGCACGCTGCAACGTGACACCGTCTGCCAGATCGAGGTGCGCGGGCAGATCCAGCGCAGCGATTACGGCATGGACGGCCACCACACCGCCGTCAGCGACACGGTGAACCTCGGCCTGCTGATCACGCTCGGCGCGGCCGCGCACTGAGCGGCACGCCGTATCATCCGCGCATGTCATTGCGCTTTCTTCCTCCGTTCCTGCTGTTGCTCGCGTTGGCGCTGCAGGGCTGCACCGTGCCGCGCCAGCAGGTGCGCCGCGCCGACGCGATCGTCGCTGCCACCACGCTGCCCTCGTTCGATTGCCCGCGCGCCGACCACTGCGCCGCGCCGTCGGCGGTGCTGCAGGCGGCCGACCTCGCGCTCGCCAGCTCCGCTACCGGCCACCCGCAGCACGTGGTCACCCTGCTGGCCGACAGCGAGGACGCGCTCGCTGCGCGCATTCACCTGATTCAGGCGGCGCGCCGCTCTATCGACGTGCAGACCTACATCTGGGACCAGGACGACGTCGGCCAGTTGGTGCTCGACCAGCTGGTGCAGGCGGCGCGACGCGGCGTGCGCGTGCGCATCCTCGCCGACCAGCTGTTCTCCTTCGGCGACGTCGCCCTGCTCGATCGCCTCGCGCGCGCCGATCGGCACCTCACGGTGAAGCTGTACAACCCCACCTTCCACGACGCCGAGACCAGCCCGGCCGAGTTCGCCGCGGGCATCGTGTGCTGCTTCATGAAGTTCAACCAGCGCATGCACAACAAGCTGCTGCTGGTGGACGACACCGTCGGCATCACCGGTGGACGCAACTATCAGGATCGCTACTTCAACTGGGACGGCGACTTCGACTACGTCGATCGCGACGTGATGGTCGGCGGCCCCGCCGCGCGCGACATGGCCGCGAGCTTCACCCGATTCTGGAAGCACAAGCGCTCGGTGCCGCTTGAGGCGCTGCGCGACGTGAACCGCTACATCCTGGCCCACCCCGCCGCGCCCGGCTGGCCGGCGCCGCAGTTCCGCCGTCCCGTCCGCGTGGCCAAGCTGGAGCGCGAGGCGAAGGATCCGGCGTGGATCCAGCAGCACCTGCTGGACCCGGCCTTCCACACCGGCGAGGTGGAGTTCTTCAGCGACCTGCCGGCCAAGACCGACGCGCCCACTCGCCGCCATGCGCTCGACTTCACCCACCACGTGATGCAGCTGGTCGCCAGCGCCAAGCACGAGGTGGTGCTGCAGACGCCGTACCTGGTGATGAGCGACCGGGCGCAGAAGATCTTCAAGACCATGCACCGCCGCGCCGACCCGCCGCGCATCCGCGTGTCGACCAATTCGCTGGCCTCCACCGACGCGTTCGCCGTGTACGCGCTCTCGTATAAACACCGCAAGCGCTACCTGCGCAAGTACGGCTTCGAGATCCAGGAGATGAAGCCGCACGCGGCCAGCGCCGAGGAAGACTACGCGCTGGCCAACGACGACCTGCTGCCAGCGATCGCGGCTTCCGTGCGCGAGCGCCGTCGCTACCCCGGCGCCGAGACGCGCGGGCTGTTCGGCAGCCGCGGCAGCAGCAACCGGCCAGCTCCGTTGATCGAGAGCGGCCTGCGCTTCGGTCTGCACGCCAAGTCGATCGTGGTGGATGACAGCTTCGCCATGGTCGGCTCGCACAACTTCGATCCGCGCTCGGACCACTTCAACACCGAGGCAGGCGTAATCGTGCACGACCGCGGCTTCGCCAACGCCGTGCGCTCATCGATCCTGCGCCTCACCGGTCCGCAGAACGCGTGGGTGATCGCGCCGCGCAAGCCGGTGGTACCGGTGCTCACCAGCGTCAACCAGGCGATCGGCGACATCTCCGAGAAGCTGCCGCTGTTCGACTTCTGGCCGTACCGCTACGCCACCAGCTACGACCTCAAGCCCGGCTGCACGCCGATGGCGCCCAGCGATCCGGCGTTCTTCAGCTGCTACGAGCCGGTGGGCGATTTCCCCGGCGTGGCGCTGTCGTTCAAGCTGATCTACACGCGCCTGATCACCGCGTTCGGCTCGGCCGGCAGCGGGGTTCTCTAACGATTGGCCGCGCCGAAGCGCATCGGCAGCTCGCCGCTGAAGCCCTGCGGATAGCCCGGCGGCACCGCAAAGCGCCACCCGGCGACCACGGCACGCGCGTGCGCATCGAGCACGGCGTCTCCGCTGGAGCGCGCCACCGCAGCATTCAGCACGCGACCGTCGCCATCCACGCGCACCGTCAGCACCACGCTGCCATCGAGGTGGCCCTGCAGGTCTGCGTAACGCGAGGACAGTGCCGGCATGCTCACCGGCACCAGTTCCGGCGGTGACGGCGGGGTGGCGGCCGCCGCATCGGACGATGCCTGCGGTCGCTGCGCGCCCATTACGCGAGGTGGCGCGTGGGTGCGGCGCGAACGCTCGCGGTAGGCGGCCGCGGCCGGCGCCACGTGCACGGCCTGTACCACGTGCTTGGGGCCGGCCCATTCGCTGGTGCGACCGCTCAACCACTGCGTGCCGAGCACGCCGATCAGCAGCGCCAGTACGCTCAGCAACGTGGTGACCCGGAGGCGGGGAGTGAGTCGCACGCGGGCGTCTGACGCGGCCATCTGGACGTCCAGACGGCTCAGCGCTCCAGAATCGCCGTGACGCCCATGCCGCCGGCGGTGCAGATGGAGATCAAGCCGCGGCCCGAACCCTTCTGCTCCAGCAGCTTGGCGAGCGTGGCGATGATGCGCGCGCCGGTGGCGGCGAACGGATGGCCGGTGGCCAGGCTCGAACCGTGCACGTTGAGCTTGGCCGGGTCGATGCTGCCCAGCGGCGCATCCAGCCCCAGCCGCTGCTTGCAGTAGTCGGCGCTCTCCCACGCGCGCAGCGTGCACAGCACCTGCGCGGCGAAGGCCTCGTGGATCTCGTAGTAGTCGAAGTCCTGCAGCGTCAGCCCCTGGCGCGCCAGCATGCGCGGCACGGCGATGGTCGGCGCCATCAGCAAGCCCTCGCCGCGTACAAAATCCACCGCGGCCACTTCGGCATCGCGCAGCCAGGCCTGCACGGTCAATCCGCGTGCTGTGGCCCAGCCCTCGCTGGCCAGCAGCACCGCAGCCGCGCCGTCGGACAAACCGGTGGAGTTGCCCGCGGTCAGCGTGCCCTGGCCGGAGCTTTTGTCGAACGCCGGCTTCAGCGCGGCGAGCTTCTCCAGCGTGGTGTCCGGGCGCAGGAAGCCGTCGCGCTTGATGCCACGGAACGGCACGATCAGCTCATCGAAGAAGCCGGCGTCGTACGCGGCGGCGAGCTTGCGGTGACTTTCCAGCGCGAGCTGGTCCTGCGCCTGGCGCGTGATGTGCCACTCCTTGGCCATCTTCTCGCAGTGCTGGCCCATCGACATGCCGGTGCGCGGCTCGGCCACGCCGGGGAACGAGGGTTTCAATTCGCCCAGCGAGAAGCCGGCGAACGCGGTCTTGAGCTTTTCCATCGGCGTCTTGGCGCGATTCAACGCCAGCAGCCGCTTGCGCAGGCGCTCGCCGTAGACGATCGGCACGTCGCTGGTGGTGTCCGAACCGGCCGCGATGCCCGCCTCGATCTGCCCGACGGCGATCTTGTTGGCTACGATGATTGCGTTGTCCAGCGACGTGCCGCAGGCGCGCGCCGTGGTGATCGCCGGCGTGGTCGGCGCCAGCCCCGACGACAGCACTGCCTCGCGCGCCAGATTCCACTCGAACGAATGGCGGATCACCGCGCCCAGCGCCACCTCACCCAGCTCCACGCCGTGCAGGGCGAAGCGCTCCACCAGCGCCCCGAGCACCTTCACCGACATGCCGAAATTGCCGACCTCGGCGTACGCCGTGTTGTTGCGGCAGAACGGAATCCGCACGCCACCGATCACGCCGACGCGTCGCTGCGAGTTGTCCATGAGCTCAAAACATCCGGGCGGGTATTGAGCTTGCAAGGCTAACCCGCGCTGCCGCCCCGGGAAACCCCGCCAGTGCGCCATTCGTGCGATGCGGTTCAGCGCCGCGCTCCAGGCCACCCTGGCGGCACTGATAAACTTGGCGATCACCGCCTTGCTGGACGCCGCTCTTGGACAGCTCACCCCTGCTCGCCCTGCCCGTGGTGCTCGCTATCGAGACCGGCGCCGACGACGCCACCCGCCGCACCACGCTGAGCCGCGACGAAGCGGCCGAGCTCGCCGGCCACATCGCCGCCGACCTGCAGACGCTGGTGCCCGCCGCCACCGAGGCGCGTCTTGCCGTGGCCGGTGCCCTGTTCGACGCGGTGGAGCTGCTGCGCCCGGGCTTTCCGGTGTGGGCCACGCTGGATGAACTGGCGCGTCGCGTGCCGCGCGGTCATCTGGAAAACGTGGTCGCCTTCGGCACCCACGAAGGCCGCATGCCGGCGCAGCCGCTGGAGCCGGAAGCCGCCTACGCCGACGGCCCGATGCGCCTGCTGCCGATCACCCTGCTCGCGCCCGCGCCGCTCGCCACCACGCTGGCCGAACAGCTGGAGCTGGATTTGGTCGGCCGTGGCGAAGCGGGCCAGCGCACCGCCGACTGGCTGATCCGCACGCTCGGGGTGCCGCTGGAACACGTGCGCTACCTGAGCCGCAACGACCTGCTCGCACTGACCTGCGTGCAGTACGAGCACGTGAACCTGGCGCCGCTGTGGAGCCTGCTGGAAACCGCGCTGCTCACGCCGTACCACGAGGAAGCCACGCTCAGCGCCCGCGGCCTGCCGCTGCGCTACGCCGAGGGCGCGGTGCAGGTGCAGTCGCCCGCGCAGTGGCTGGCCGAAAGCCATGACGCGGACCGCGCGCATGCCTTCGCCGGCATCGTGTTCGAGCTGCGCCAGTACGCCGCCCTGCTCGAAGCGCACGCGCTGCCGCTGCGCTTGGCACCGGCCGAGGGCATCAGCGCGCAAGCGAGCGACGGCTATCTGCTGGAAACCTTCGGCGAGGCGGACGCCGCCTACGAGCCGCCGCTGCTGGTGGCGCACGAAGCGCCTGGCCTGGGTGTGGTCGCGGTGACCGCCGCGCAGCGCGGCGACGGCGGTCGCGCCCGCGTGCTGGCGCACGGCTATCCGCTGCAGCCCCACGCGTTGGGAGCGCTGGTCAGCGCGCTGGCCGAACAGTTCGGTATCGCGCCTGACCTTCACGCGCTCGGCCGCATCCAGCTCGACGCCGACGGTCGCCTGGGCGCCCCAGACACGCCGCTGCACTGAGCCGCAGGAGAACGATCGCCCGCCTGCTGCGCAAGGCGGGCCACGCTCTGGTGACTAGAGCTTGGTGGCGCACCCGCGGCGCCGCGCTGAAGCCGAGGCGACGCGCGCCTAGCCGTCCGCCGGGGGCTGCAGCCCCAGCACCACGGTCGGCCACAGCTCCGACACCGTGGGATGGATCGGCACCGCCCAGCGCAGCGCGTCGAGCGGCTGGTCGGCGCTCATCAGGTCGAGCACGCCGTGGATCGCCTCGTCGCCGCTCACGCCGAGGATCGCCGCGCCCAGCACGCGCTTGGTTTCGGCATCGGCCACCAGCTTCATGAAGCCCTCGGTCTGGCCGCGCTCCACGGCGCGGCCGACGCGCGTCATCGGGCGCTTCGACACCAGCAGCGGGCGGCCGCTGGCGCGCGCCTGCGCCTCGGTCATTCCCACGCGGCCCAGCGGCGGGTCGATGTACAGCGCGTAGCCCGGCACCCGCTGCGACAGCGTGCGGTGGTCGCCGTCGAGCAGGTTGGCGGCGATGATCTCGAAGTCGTTGTACGCGGTGTGGGTGAACGCACCGCGGCCGTTGCAGTCGCCCATCGCCCAGATGCCGGGCACGTTGCTGGCGAGCGTGTCGTCGACGGTGATGTAGCCGCGCTCGTCGGTGGCCACGCCGGCGCGGTCCAGGCCGAGATCGTCGGTGTTCGGGCGGCGGCCCATCGCCAGCAGTACGTGGCTGGCCACCACCTCGGGCGCGCCGTCGGTGCAGTCCACCTTCACCGCGACGCCGTCGGCGTGCGGGGCGAACGCGATGCATTCGGCGCCGGTGCGCACGGCGATGCCTTCGGCTTCCAGAATCTCGCGGATCGCCTGTGACACGTCCTCGTCCTCGCGGGCGATCAGCCGCGACTGCCGCTCGATCACCGTCACCTGCGCGCCGAAGCGGCGGAACATCTGCGCAAACTCCAGCCCGATGTAGCTGCCGCCGACCACCGCCAGATGCCGCGGCGGCGTGTCCAGCTGCAGGATCGAGGTGTTGGTGAGGTAGTCGATGGCGTCCACGCCGGGCAGCGGCGGCACCGTGGCGCGACCGCCCACGTTGAGGAACACGCGCGGCGCGCGGATCGTCATCTCGCCCACCTGCAGCGTGTCCGGCGCCAGGAAGCGCGCGTGCCCGCGCAGCACGGTGAGATGCTCCATGCCGTGCAGCCAGCGCTCCACGTTGCGCCGCGCGTTCATCGTCACCGTATGCGCGCGCGCCATCACCTTGGGGAAATCCACCGTGACCTCGCCGCCCACGTGCACGCCGTAGTCGGCGCCGCGGCGCGCCAGGTGCGCCACCTCGGCGCTGGCCACCAGCGCCTTGGTCGGCATGCAGCCGGTGTTGACGCAGGTGCCGCCGAACAGGTGCCGCTCGATCAGCGCCACCTGCATGCCGGCGGCGGTGAGGCGCCCGGCCAGCGCGGGCCCGGCCTGGCCCGCGCCGACGATGATGGCGTCGTAGGCGGCGCTCATGGCAGCAGCGCCATGATCGCGATGCCGCCGCCGATGGCGACGATGTCTTCCAGCAGCGCCGCGGGGCGATCGCGTCCGAACGCCGCGGCCAGCCGGGACCGCGCCGCCGCGCCGCCCAGTGTGCCGAGCGCCGCACCCACCGCACCGGCCACGGCACCCATCCACCACTGGCCAGCGGCCAGGCCCACCGCGGCGCCGCAGAACCCGCCCATCACGATGCGCGTGGCGAACGGCGCCAGCAGCTTGCGGCTGGGCGTGGTGGGCAACTGGTCGGTGATCAGCTCACCCACGGCGAGCAGCGAGACGATCCACGGCGTGAAGCGCCAGCCCAGGAAAGCCAGCGGCGTGCCTTGCAACGGCAGCACGCCGAGCTGGGCCGCCCAGCTGACGATGGACGGTGCGGTCATCGCGCGCAGGCCGGCGACGATGCCGATGAGCAGTGCAGCGAGCAGGAAGATCATGGCGGGTTCCTCGGTGAACGTGAGCCTTGCAGGGTCTTCAGTCGGTCGCTGGCCGTCTTGCATGATCGCGCCCGTTGTACGCCCTTGCGCCGAGCCCGTCACCCCGCCCTCAGCGGGCGCGTTCCAGCGCCTGCTCGTACATGAAGTAGTGGCAGCGCTCCATGCCGAGGCCTTCGTAGGTGGCTTGGGCGCGCTCGTTCTCTGTTTCCACGTACAGCCGCAGGCCGACTGCGCCGGCCTCGCCCGCGCGGCGCGCCACGTCGGCGTACAGCGCGCGGAACACGCCGCTGCGGCGTGCGGACTCGGTCACGTAGACGCTCTGGATCCACCAGAAGTTGCCGTTGCGCCAGTCGCTCCACTCGTAGGTCACCATCAGGCAGCCGGCCGGTTTGCCGTCCAGTTCCGCGACGAGATAGAACCCGCGGCGCGGTTCGTCGAATACCGCCGCCATACCGCGCGAGAACACGTCCGGGTCGAGCCGCCTGTGCTCGGTCTCCCACGCCATTGCGGCGTTCCATGCGATGAGGTTCGGCAGATCTTCGCGTTGGGCGTCGCGCACGGTCATGGTCATACGGTGTCTCCAAATCAGGACTTGTTCGGCCGGCGCGTGCGCGAGGCGCCGAGCTTGCGGGTGAGCGTGTTGCGGCCCACGCCGAGCGCGGCGGCGGCGTGCTGGCGGTGGTTGTCGTGGGCGCGCAGCGCGGCCTGCATCAGGGTGTGGTCCAGCGCCTCGCGGGCGCGGGCGTGGATGTCCGCCTCGCCGCGCGCCAGCGCCTGCTCGGCCCAATCGCGCAGGGCGTGGGTCCAGTCGTCGCCGCCGGCGGTGGGCGCGGCGGTGCCCAGGTCGCTGGGCAGGATCTCTGCGCCCGGCGCGATCACCGCGAGGCGTCGGCACAGGTTCTCCAACTCGCGCACGTTGCCGGGGAAGTCGCGCTGAGCGATTGCCTTCAGCGCCGCCTTGGAGAAGCGCTTGGGCGGCAGCTTCAGCTCCACCGCCGCCGCGGCGAGGAAATGCTCGGCCAGCTTCGGAATGTCGCTGCGGCGCTGGCGCAGCGGTGGCAACTCGATGCGCACCACATCCAGGCGATGCAGCAGGTCGGCGCGGAATTGGCCGCTGGCCACGCGCGCGGCCAGATCCTGATGCGTGGCGGCGACGATGCGCACATCGCCGCGCATCAGCTCGCGCCCGCCCACGCGGTAGAACTCGCCGCCAGCCAGCACGCGCAGCAGGCGCGTCTGCAGCGCCAGCGGCATGTCGCCGATCTCGTCCAAGAACAGCGTGCCGCCCTCGGCCTGCTCGAAGCGGCCGGCGTGGCGGCGGGTGGCGCCTGTGAACGCGCCGGCCTCGTGGCCGAACAACTCGCTCTCCAAAAGCTCCGACGGGATCGCCGCCGTATTGAGCGCCACGAACGGCTTGTCGCGCCGCGCGCTCTCCTCGTGCAGTGCGCGCGCCACCAGCTCCTTGCCGGTGCCGGTCTCGCCGGTGATCAGCACGCTGAGGTCGCTGGCGGCGACGCGGCCGATCAGCCGGAACACCTCGCGCATCGCGCTGCTCTCGCCGAGCAGCGTGTGCCGCGGCGTCTCCAGTTTCGCCGGTGCCGGCGACGGGGCGGCGTCGGCGAGCGCGCGCTCCACCGCGGCCACCGCCTGGTCCAGGTCGAACGGCTTGGCCAGGTAGTCGACCGCGCCCTGCCGGTAGGCGGCGGCGGCAGTGGCCACGTCGGTGTAGGCGCTCATCACGATCACCGGCCCCACACCCTGCGCCTTCAGCTCGCCGAGCAGCGCCAGACCGTCTTCGCCGGGCATGCGCACGTCGGTCAGCAGCAGCGCGGGGCGGGCCGTTTTCAGCGCGTCGCGCACGCTGGCCACGTCGCCGAACTCGCGCACGGCGTGCCCGGCGTCGCGCAGCGCCTCGGCCAGCACGAAGCGCACGCCGCGGTCGTCGTCGACCACCCAGACGTCGCGGGGGGCGGGGGCATCAGTCATCGGTCACATCCGTCGGGGTGTCGGTCAAGGCCCGCTGCGGCGGCGGCAGCGGCAGGTAGAGCGAGAACACGGTTTCGCCGGGCCGGCCCTGCCAGCGCAGTTCGCCGCCGTGCTCGTGGGCGATCTCGCGCGACAGCGCCAGGCCGAGGCCGGTGCCATCCGGTCGCCCGGACACCAGCGGCTGGAACAGCGTGTCGCGCAGCGCGGCCGGCACCCCGGCGCCATCGTCGATCACGTCAACCCGCAGCGCGCTGCGCAGCATCCGCTCGCCGAGCCGCACGCCGTGTTCGGCGCGCGTGCGCAGGGCCAGCGTCTGCGCCCCGGCCTCGCGCGCGTTGCGCGCCAGGTTCAGCAGCACCTGCAGCAGGCGGTCGGCGTCGGCGGGGAAGTCCGGCAGGCTGGGGTCGTAGTCGTGGCGCAGCGTGAGCGGCGCAGGCTCGGCCTGCAGCAGGTCGGCCAGCCGCTCCAGCAGGTGATGGATGTTCACCGGCGCCAATCGCGGCGCGCCGTCATGATGCAACAGGCGGTTGGCCAGCGCGCCGAGCCGGTCGGCCTCGGCGATCACCATGCCGGCCAGCGCCTTCAAGTCCTCGTCGTCCAGCCGCCGCTGCAGCAGCTGCGCCGCACCGCGCAGGCCCGCCAGCGGATTCTTCACCTCGTGCGCGAAGCCGCGCAGCGTCGCCGACAGCGGCGACGCCGTCGCGGCCGGCTCGGCCAGCGCGTGCACTTCCAGCAGCAGTTGCCCGTCGAACGGCTGCAGGCTCAGGTCGGCCTGCCACTCGGTGCCGCGCTGGGTGGTCATCGCCACGCCGCGCAACTGCAGCGCCCGCTCCTCGTCCAGCGCCCGCCGCGCCTGCGCCAGCACCGCCGCGTCGTCCGCGAACATCAACGCCGCCGACTGCCCGACCAGACTACGCGTGCCCAGCGCCAGCCGCTCGGCCAGCGCCGGATTCAGCCACACCACGCGCAACTCGGCGTCGACCAGGGCCAGCCCGGTCGCCATCTGCTCCGCCAGCGGGCGCCAGGATGCGTTGCTCATTGCACCATCATGGGGAATGCATCGGGCTGGTGCAATGCATGTCCATCTGCCGTCTCATGCCCTGAGATGCCCGCGCGCTTCAATCCGACGCCCGCCTATGCGAGCGACGCCATGAACGCCCTGATCGATCCGGCCCACCGCGCCGACGAGGCTGCTGCCGATGAATTGGTGTTGCGCGGCCCGGCCGATGGTGGCGCGCTGGCGGCGCGGCTGGCCAAGCGCTACGCCGGGCGGGTGACCGGCTCGTTCGTGGTGCCGGGGCGCGAGGGGGCCTACCAACCGCTGCCGGAGGATTTGCCGCCGGCGCTGGCGGATGCGCTGCGGGCGCGTGGCATCACCCAGCTGTACAAGCACCAGGGCGAGACGTGGGCGGCCGCGCAGGCGGGGGCGCACGTGGCGGTGGTGACGCCCACCGCCTCGGGCAAGTCGCTGTGCTACACGCTGCCGGTGGTGGCCGCAGCGATGCAGTCCAACGCCAAGGCGCTGTACCTGTTCCCGACCAAGGCGCTGGCACAGGACCAGGTGGCCGAGCTGCTGGAGCTCAATCGCGCCGGCGAGCTGGGGGTGAAGGCGTTCACTTTCGACGGCGACACGCCGGGCGATGCGCGGCAGGCGATCCGGCTGCACGGCGACATCGTGGTGAGCAACCCGGACATGCTGCACCAGGCGATCCTGCCGCATCACACCAAGTGGGCGCAGTTCTTCGAGAACTTGGCGTTCGTGGTGATCGACGAGGTGCACAGCTACCGCGGCGTGTTCGGCTCGCACGTGGCCAACGTGATCCGCCGGCTCAAGCGCATCTGCGCGTTCTACGGGGTGCGCCCGCAGTTCATCCTGTGCTCGGCGACCATCGGCAACCCGCAGCAGCACGCCGAGGCGCTGATCGAGGCGCCGGTGCATGCGATCACCGAATCCGGCGCACCCTCGGGCGACCGCCACGTGCTGCTGTGGAACCCGCCGGTGGTGAACCCCGACCTCGGCCTGCGCGCCTCGGCGCGTTCGCAGAGCAACCGCATCGCGCGGCTGGCGATCAAGGCGGGACTGAAGACCCTGGTGTTCGCGCAGAGCCGCAGCATGGTCGAGGTGCTCACCAAGTATCTGAAAGACGTGTTCGACCACGACCCGCGCAAGCCGCCGCGCATCCGCGCCTACCGCGGCGGCTACTTGCCGACCGAGCGGCGCGACGCCGAGCGGGCGATGCGCGCGGGCAACGTGGACGGCATCGTCAGCACCTCGGCGCTGGAGCTGGGCGTGGACATCGGCGCGCTGGACGCCGTGGTACTCAATGGGTATCCCGGCTCGGTGGCGGCGACGTGGCAGCGCTTCGGCCGCGCCGGTCGGCGGCAGCAGGCGGCGCTGGGCGTGCTGGTGGCCAGCTCCGATCCGCTGGACCAGTACCTGGTGCGCCATCCTGAATTCTTCGAAGGCGCACCGCCGGAGCATGCGCGCATCGCGCCAGACCAGCCGCTGATCCTGCTCGACCACATCCGCTGCGCCGCATTCGAGCTGCCGTTCGTGGGCCACGAAGTGTTCGGCAACGAGGTCGCGACGCCATGGCTGGAAGTGCTGGGCGAGGAAGGCGTGCTGCACCGCGAGGGCGAGCGCTGGGAGTGGATCGCCGACAGCTACCCGGCCAACGCGGTGTCGCTGCGTTCGGTGGCCGACGGCAACTTCGTGGTGGTGGACCGCACCGGCGGGCGCCAGACCATCCTCGCCGAAGTGGATTACTCGGCCGCCGCGCTCACCCTGTACGAGGGCGCCATCCACATGATCCAGGCCACGCCCTACCAGGTGGAACGGCTGGACTGGGAGGGCCGCAAGGCCTACGTCACGCGCACCCAGGGGGACTACTACACCGACGCCATCGACTACACCAAGCTCAAGGTGCTGGACGCCTTCGGCAGCGCGCCGGCCGGCCGCGGCCAGGCCCACCACGGCGAGGTGCACGTGGTGCGCCGCGTGGCCGGCTACAAGAAGATCCGCTACTACACGCACGAGAACATCGGCTACGGCCCGGTCAACCTGCCCGACCAGGAGCTGCACACCACCGCGGTGTGGTGGCAGCTGGACCAGCGCACGCTGCAGCAGGCGTTCGACGAGCGGCAGCAGGCGCTGGACGGTTTCCTCGGCGCGGCATACGCGCTGCACATCGTCGCCACCGTGGCGGTGATGGCCGAGTCGCGCGACCTGCAGAAGGCGGTGGGCAGCGGCGACGGCGCGTGGTTCGTCAGCAGCGATGCCAGCGGCCGCGGCCAGCTGCGCGGTGCGGACGGCCAGCCCACCGCGCTGGCACCGGATGCGCCGTTCACGCCGACGGTCTATCTCTACGACGCCTTCCCCGGCGGCGTGGGCCTGAGCGCGCCGCTGTTCGAGCGGCGCGAGGATCTGCTCGCCCAGGCGCGTTCGCTGCTGGAGCGCTGCGATTGCCCCTTCGGCTGCCCCGCCTGCGTGGGTCCGGTGCTGGCGGTGGACGAGGCCGCCGAGCGCGCGCCGAAGGCCCTGGCCACGCGCGTACTCGCCCTGCTGGCCAGCCTGTGAGCGCGTTGCGCGATCGCCTGCGTGGCCTGCGCGCGCAGGCCGGCCAGAGCGTGGCGACCGCGGCACCGGTGCCCGCGCCCGCGACGCGCAAGACCACCACCGAGGATCTGCGCTGGCTACTCGGCGTGCGTGCCCGCTCGCACGCGCGACCGACTGCACCCTTCCCCGCCCGCGACCGCGCGCTGTTCGGCGAGGAGATCGCACCCGGCCTGCGCTACACCGAGGAGCACGTCGACTGGCCCGATCCACCCTCGCCCATCGACACGCGCTTCGCCCGCCGCGAAGACACCATCGACCCGGCGCGGCTGATGCACTTCGACACTGAGACCACGGGACTGGCCGGCGGCACCGGCACCCGCGCTTTCATGATTGGCGCGGCCGACTGGCGCGCGGGGCGCTTGCGGCTGCGCCAGCTCACCATCACCACCATGGCGGCGGAAACCGCGATGCTGCAGACCTTCGCCGGCTGGTTGCAACCGGACAGCGTGCTCGTCAGCTACAACGGCAAGTGCTACGACGCGCCGCTGCTGGCCACCCGCTACCGCCTCGCGCGATTGGCCAACCCGCTGGCCGGCCTCGATCATCTGGACCTGCTGCACCCGGTGCGCCGCCACTGGAAAGGCCAGTGGGAAAACTGCCGCCTTGCCACCGCCGAACGCCAGTTGCTCGGCGTGCTGCGCGAAGACGACCTGCCCGGCTCGGAAGCGCCGGGCGCCTGGCTCGCCTACCTGCGCGGCGGCCCGGCGACCAACCTGCGCCGCGTCGCCGCACACAACGCGCAAGACCTGAAGAGCCTGGCCGGGGTGCTGCTGCGCTTGTCGGCGCTGGGCCAGGCACAGCCGGGCTGAGCACACGCGGGGAGCGGCTCGCACCCGCGCTGCGGACGTCAATGACATCACATCTCCCGATAGCGCCAGACCCGAGCAGACACGGCGCCGCCCACCGGACCGCCGCTTGGGCCACACTGTCGCAATCCCCTGTTCTGGAAGCCCGCGCATGATCGAACCCTCCCTGATCGTCTTCGGCGAGTCGCTGGTGGACGCCTTTGCCGATGGCCCCGTGCCCGGCGGTGCGCCGTTCAACGTAGCCTGTCATCTCGCTGCGCTGGGATTGGCGCCGATGATGCTGACGCGGCTGGGCGATGACGAGGCGGGACAGGCGCTGCGGGCGGCGGCGGCGCGCAGCGGACTGTCGCTGCAGCACGCGCAGGCCGACGTGCAGACCGCCCGCGTGCTGGTGCACGAACGCGAGGGCGGCCACGCGTTCGAGATTCCCGCGGACCAGGCGTTCGATCGCATCGATGCAGCGCAGGCTGTGGCCGCGGTGCAGACACTCAAGGCGGGCGCGCCGTGGCTGTATTTCGGCACGCTGGCGCTACGTTCGCCGGAGTCGCGTGCCGCGCTGGCGGCGGTGCGCCAGACCACGCCGCACCGCGCTTTCGTCGACCTCAACTGGCGCGAGGCCGGGCCGTCGCCCGAGGCGATTCTCGAGCTGGTGCACGACGTGCACGTGCTCAAGCTCAGCGACACGGAACTGGCGCAGCTGCTCGACTGGCTCGACCTGGCGCCGATGCCCGGCGTGCCCGAGCTCGACGATGCGCACGCCTCGATGGCCGCGCTGTGCGCGCGCACCGGTGCACGCCACGTGCTGGTCAGCCACGGCGCCGAGGGCGCGGCCGCGTGGAATGCCGAGGGACGGTGTGTGGCGCGGGCCGTCGCGCCGCCGCTGCCACAGCTGGTGGATACGGTGGGTGCCGGCGACGCCTTCAGCGCGATGATGCTGGCCGGCCTCGCGCTGGGTCATCCGCTGGCATGCATGGTCGGCCAGTCGGTGGCGTTCGCCAGCCAGAGCTGCGGCTGGCGCGGCGCGCTGCCCGCCGATGGCGCGCTGTACCTGCCGTGGCGCAAGGCGCTGGAGCAGGCCGTGGCGACGACGATTCCCTGAGCGGCTGACGTCCCAGCGCCAGCGCGTGCGCGACGCGCGCTCGCCCATGAAAAAGGGGAGCCTCGCGGCTCCCCTTCTTGTTTGCAGCGGATCGGACCTGAGGTCAGATCGCGTAGTACATCTGGAACTCCAGCGGATGCGTGCTGGCGCGGTAGCGGGTGACTTCCTGCATCTTCAGCTCGATGTAGGCATCGATGAAGTCGTCGGTGAACACGCCGCCGGCCTTGAGGAACTCGCGGTCCTTGTCCAGCGCTTCCAGCGCGGCGTCGAGGCTGGAGCACACCTGCGGGATGTTCTTCTCCTCTTCCGGCGGCAGGTCGTACAGATCCTTGTCCGACGGCGCGCCCGGGTCGATCTTGTTAATGATGCCGTCCAGGCCGGCCATCATCAGCGCGGTGAAGGTGAGGTAGCCCGACTGCAGCGGATCGGGGAAGCGCACCTCGATGCGGCGGCCCTTCGGGCTCGACACATACGGAATGCGGCAGCTCGCCGAACGGTTGCGCGCCGAGTAGGCCAGCATCACCGGCGCCTCGAAGCCCGGCACCAGGCGCTTGTAGCTGTTGGTGCCGGAGTTGGCGAACGCGTTGATCGCCTTGGCGTGCTTGAAGATGCCGCCGATGTACCACAGCGCGGTCTGGCTCAGGCCGCCGTAGAGGTCACCCGCGAACAGGTTCTCGCCGCCCTTCGAAAGTGACTGGTGCACGTGCATGCCGCTGCCGTTGTCGCCGACGATCGGCTTGGGCATGAAGGTGACGGTCTTGCCGTTCTGGTGGGCGACGTTCTTCACCACGTACTTCATGGTGATCAGCTCGTCGGCCTTCTTCACCAGCGTGTTGAACTTCACGCCGATCTCGCACTGGCCCGCGTTGGCCACTTCGTGGTGGTGCACTTCCACCACCTGGCCGAGCGACTCGAGCACCTTGCACATGTCCGCGCGCAGGTCGCCCAGCGAGTCGACCGGGCTGACCGGGAAGTAGCCGCCCTTCACGCCCGGACGGTGGCCGGTGTTGTCGCCGTCGTACTTGTAGCGCGAGCTCCAGGCGGCTTCTTCGGAGCCGATCTCGTAGAACACGCGGCCCATGTCGTTCTGCCAGCGCACCGAGTCGAAGATGAAGAACTCCGGCTCCGGGCCGAAGAACGCGGTGTCGGCGATGCCGGTGGACTTGAGGAACGCCTCGCCGCGCTTGGCGATCGAGCGCGGGTCGCGGCCGTAGGCCTGCATGGTGGAGGGCTCGAGCACGTCGCAGTGGATCACCACCTGCGTGTGCGAGCTGAACGGGTCGAGGTAGGCGGTGTCCGGATCGGGCATCAGCACCATGTCCGACTCGTTGATGCCCTTCCAGCCGGAGATCGACGAGCCGTCGAACATCTTGCCGTCTTCGAAAGTGCTCTCGTCGATGGCGTGGACGGGGAAGGTGACGTGGTGCTGCTTGCCCAGCATGTCGACGAAGCGGAGGTCGACGAACTCGACGTCATGCTCCTGGAACAGGTCAAGCACTTTTGCGACGGACATGGAAAAACCTCGGGTGGGATTGGCTGTTCGGTTTTAGCAAGCGCCATGCCATGGCGGCAGACGGCGCCAGATGGCTTGGGACAAGGCCGGCGACGCCCAGCCAGGCTTCGGCGGCATCATACGCGTGCAATGCGGTGCATGCGATGCACCAAATTGGAGCACACCCGGCGCCGGAGCGCCGGGCGCCCCGCGCTCAGCTCTCGTAGGCGCTTTCGCCGTGCGAGGTGATGTCCAGGCCTTCGCGCTCGGCCTCGGCCGACACCCGCAGCCCGAAGACGGTCTTCACCACCAGGTACACGATCACCGAGACCACGCCACTCCACACCAGCGTGATGCCCACCCCCAGCGCCTGCACGCCCAGCTGCTGGGCGATGGAGCTGTTGCCGCTGCCAAAGCCGGTACCACCGAGCGCCGGCGCGCTGAACACGCCGGTGAGCAGCGCACCGAGGATGCCGCCGATGCCGTGCACGCCGAACACGTCCAGCGCGTCGTCCGCGCGCAGCAGCTTCTTCAGCCCGGTGACGCCCCACACGCAGGCCACGCTGGCCAGCGCACCGATCACCAGCGACCCCATCGGGCCCACCGTGCCGCACGCCGGGGTGATCGCCACCAGGCCGGCCACCGCGCCCGAGGCGCCGCCGACCATCGAGGGCTTGCCCTTGTGCACCGCTTCCAGCAGCAGCCACGCCAGTACCGCCGCCGCGGTGGCCAGCAAGGTGTTGATGAAGGCCAGGCCCGCGCCCGCGTTCGCCTCCAGGTTGGAGCCGGCATTGAAGCCGAACCAGCCCACCCACAGGATCGCCGCGCCGATCATGGTGAAGGTGACGTTGTGCGGCTTCATCGACTCGCGCCCCAGGCCCAGGCGCGGCCCCACCATGTAGGCACCGACCAGGCCGGCGATACCCGCGTTGATGTGCACCACCGTGCCGCCGGCGAAGTCCAGCGCGCCCTTGGCGAACAGGAAGCCGTCCGGCCCGTACCAGACCATGTGCGCGATCGGCAGGTAGGCGAAGGTGAACCACAGCGCGGTGAACGCGAGCACGGCGCGAAAGCGCATGCGCTCGGCGAACGAGCCCACGATCAGCGCGCCGGTGATGCCGGCGAAGGTGGACTGAAACACCACGAACACGTACTCGGGCAAGGCCACGCCGGCGCTGAAGGTGGCCGCCAGGCTGTCCTTGGTGACGCCCTTGAGGAACAGCTTGTCCAGGTTGCCGATGAACGCGTTGCCGCCGTTGAACGCCAGGCTGTAGCCGTAGATCACCCACAGCACCAGGATCATCGAGAACACCGTCATCACCTGCATCAGCACCGACAGCACGTTCTTCGAGCGCACCAGGCCACCGTAGAACAGCGCCAGGCCGGGCACGGTCATCAGCAGCACCAGCAAGGTGGAGGTGAGCATCCAGGCCACGTCGCCCTTGTTCACCACCGGCGCGGCGTCGGCCGCATGGGAGGCTGGCGACAGCGCCAGCAGGCACAGCAGCATCAGGGTCGGCACCCACGCGGGCAAGGCGCGCGCGGGGCGGGAAAGCACGATCTCTTTCATGGAAAACCTCGCGGGCACAGTCAAAGGGCGTCGGCGTCGAGTTCGCCGGTGCGGATGCGGATGACCTGGTCGACCGGGCTGACGAAGATCTTGCCGTCACCCACGCTGCCGGTCTTGGCGGACTGCTGGATCGCCTCCAGCACGCCATCGAGCTGGTCGTCGGTGACGACCACGTCCACTTTCAGCTTAGGCAGGAAATCCACGACGTACTCTGCGCCGCGATACAGCTCGGTGTGGCCCTTCTGCCGGCCGAAGCCGCGTACCTCACTTACCGTGATGCCGCTGACGCCGGCTGCGGCGAGCGCATCGCGTACTTCGTCGAGCTTGTACGGCCGGATGATGCAACTGATCAGTTTCATGGCTGACTCCCCCTCATGCTTGCCTCCCCGTGTGGAGCGGCGGCGCTGCGGCCACCGCGTTGCGATGTCCGCTCAGAACGCCTTGGCTAACGTGAGAATGCCGGTGGCGCGGCCGACGAAATGGCCTTCAGCGTTGGTGTAGACGCTGCGCTCGGCATTGGTGTCGTAGTAGCCCAGCGACACCGAGTAGCCGTGGTCGAACGCCTTGGTGACGCCCACCTTCCAGTCGCTGTAGGAGGCACCCGCGACGTGCCGCACCTTCTGGTGACCGGCATGCAGGTTCAACGTCCAGCCGGGGCTGAACTCCACGTTGTAGGAGAGATCGACGTAGCCGGAGTGCTTGGAGTCGGTGAAGCCGAACAGGTTGGTGAGCGCGTGCGAGTACTTCAGCGTCACGCCCTTGTAGCCCAGCGCGCCGTAGACCTCGGTGGTGTACGGCCGGGTGAATCCAGTCGGATAGCTGCCCGGGTAGTAGTACTCGTAGATACCGACGTCGTAGCTGACATCACCGGCGAAGCTGCCGCGGTAGCCGGTGTAGAAATCCAGCTCCACGCTGGAAGAGATGTGCGCCACATCGGTGGAGGCATCGGACAGCCAGCTGATGTTGCTGCCCCACGCACCAACGTACCAGCCGCTGGCGTGGTCGTACTCGATGCCCGGCTGCACCGCCGGCTTCCAGTTGGTCTGCGACAGGCCGCGGAACAGGTAGTCGTTGACCACCGCCACACTGCCGACCACGGTGCTCGTCGGCGCGTCAGCCGCCATCGCCGGCGCGCCAACGGTGGCTATACCCAGCAACACGCCTCCCATCGTTCCCCACATGCCTCGCTTCATCGCTACCCCTCCCCGCCAGAGTGGACGTGATGCCGATGGACGTCTGGACGTCCATTCGCACCACGCGTGAGTCAAGCGATCACCCGCTTCGGCGATGGCGCAGCCGATCCCGGCACCGCCGCGCCGAGGGCGCGCGATGGGTGAGCAGGTGTGAAGCGGAGCGGGCCGGCCGCAGGCGACCGGCGCAGAACGGGCGACGCGCCCGGAGGCGGATCGCGGCAGAAGCCGATGCGAGGAAACGTGGCGTCACGGCAGCGCGGATGTCGCGCGCCCAGTCGGCCGTTGATCCCCCGATCAACCGATCCGCCATGGCTTGAGGCGCGAATGGACGCTGCCTCCAAAGCGCGGATCGAGCGCTTCCTGCAGTTCGATCCTGCCTCAGTGATTGTTGCGTTGCAATATGGTGACGCACGCTTGCTTATCACCATTCGTCACAAGCGTTTTGCGATGCACCATCGCCCGCCGCGAAACGCTCGCCACGCGCGGGCGCCCTCGCAAGCCCTTGCGCGACCCGCCGACGGCCATCGATTTGTCCACGCCAGCCCGTATGCTGTCGCCCCTTCCGGCGACCACAGCGGTCGCGCTCACCCAGGGTTTGCATCACGTGATCGATCTGCTCCGCGTCATCCTGCTCGGCATCATCGAAGGCATCACCGAATTTCTCCCCATCTCCAGCACCGGTCATCTGCTGATCGCGGAGAAGCTTGGCCTGGGCGCGCGCTCGGAGCTGTTCAACGTGGGCATCCAGGCCGGCGCGATCCTCGCCGTCACGCTGATCTACTGGAAGCGCATCTGGCAACTGCTGACGCAGTGGCGCGATCCGGCCAACCGCGACTATCTGGCCAAGCTGGTGGTGGCGTTCCTGATCACTGCGGTGCTCGGACTGATCGCGGTGAAGATGGGTTTCAAGCTGCCCGAGACGGTGACTCCGGTGGCCTGGGCGCTGGTGATCGGGGGCGTGTGGATGCTGGGCGCCGAGCAACTCGCCGCGCTAAGACCGCCGAGCAGCACGATCACCTGGCCGGTGGCGATCCTGGTCGGCATCGCGCAGATGGTGGCGGGCATCTTCCCCGGCACCTCGCGCTCGTCGGCGACCATCTTCACCGCCCTGCTCGCCGGCACCGGCGATCGTGCCGCGGCGACCGAGTTCGCCTTCCTGGTCGGCATTCCCACCATGTACGCGGCCACCGGCTACGAGCTGCTCAAGGTGCTGCACCACGGCGGCGCGGCGCATGAGGACTGGACCGCGCTGGCGGTGGGTTTCGTGGTGTCGGCGCTCGTCGCCTTCGCGGCGGTGAAGTGGCTGCTCGGCTACATCCGCAGCCACCGCTTCACCGCCTTCTCGATCTATCGCATCGCGCTGGGCATCGCCTTGCTGGTGCTGATGCCGGCCGGCGGCTGAGCGACCGCAACCGGCGTGTCGAGCGCGTGGCGTGACGGCTCGATCGGCGCGATGACCGGAATCGACGGACGCTTCAGCACATCCGGCTCGTTCAGCGCATCGAACAGTTCGCGCACCCAACCGATGAAGGCGCGCACGCGCGCCGACAGGTGGCGCTTCTGCGGGTAGACGATCCACACCGGCTTGCCGGTGGAGCGCACGTCGGTCATCACCAGCTGCAGCAGGCCCTTGCTCAACAGGCACGAGGCCAGCAGATGCGGCGCCTGGGTGATGCCCAGCCCTTCGCTCACCGCCTGGATCACCGACTCGCCATCGTTGATCAGCAGATGCGCGTCCACATCCACCTCGATCTGCCCGCCCGGCACGTCGAACTGCCACTGCCGCGGCTTGCCGTTGGGGTAGACGTAGTTGATGCAGCGATGGCGCTTGAGGTCGTCGATGCTGGTGGGTGCGCCGTGGCGTTCGAGGTATTCCGGCGAGGCGAGCACCACGTTGCGCAGGTAACCGATCTTGTGCGCGATGTGGCTGGAATCCTCCAGCTGACCGACGCGGATGGCGCAGTCGATGCCTTCACCGTTGAGATCGCCGGGCTGGTCGCTCATCAGCAGCTCCAGGCGGATGCCTGGGTAGCGCTTCTCGAACTCGGCCAGGCGCGGGATCAGCGCGGCGCGCCCCACCCCGAGCGACAGCCCCACGCGCAGCTTGCCCACCGGTTCGCGGCTGGCTTCGCCCAGCGCCTCGGTGGCCTCGTTGAGATCGGCCAGGATCTCCTTGCAGCGGGCGTGGAAGGCAGCGCCGTCCTCAGTCAGCCGCAGCGAGCGGGTGGAGCGGAACAGCAGGCGCGCGCCGAGGCGAGATTCCAGTCGGGACACCGCCCGGCTGACCCCCGAGGGCGTCATGCCCAGCTGCACGGCGGCGGCGGCGAAGCTGTTCGCCTCCACCACGCGAACGAAGACGGAAATGGCGGAAAGGTCTTCCATAGCGGCGTTCCTCAGGCGATTGGTGACTGCCAGTCACGATGGCATTGCACAAAAAGGCGGTTTTCTATACCGACCAGTATACCTATTCTCCCGGGCCTCGCCGAACTCCCCCCGGTTCGGCGCACGTTGCTCCAGGGAGCCTTGTCATGCAGAAACGCTGGATTTTCATCGCCCTCGCCGTGGCGCTCGCCGCCGGCAGCTGGGTTGTTCTCGACCATCACGGCGGCAGCCAGGCGCAGGCCGCGCCGCCGCCGCCCGCCGTCACCGTGGCGCAGACGCTGGTGCGTTCGGTCAGCGACGCGGCCCAGTTCACCGGCCACCTGCAGGCGGTCGATACGGTGCAGGTGCATCCGCGGGTCAGCGGCTACGTCGACTCGGTGCAGTTCAAGGAAGGCGCGCTGGTGCACAAGGGCCAGCTGCTGTTCCGCATCGATCCGCGTCCCTACCAGGCCGAGGTCGACCGGCTGCAGGCGAACCTGGCGCAGGCCCGCGCCGAGGCGAAGCTGGCCCAGGCCAATGCCGAGCGCGGCGCACGGCTGGTGGCCCAGTACGCGATCTCGCGTGAGGAGGCCGACCGCCTCGACACCGCCGCTGCCAGCGCCCGTTCGCAGATTGCCGCCACCGCCGCCGCACTGGAATCGGCCCAGCTCGACCGCGGGTTCACCGAGGTGCGCGCACCGATCGACGGCCGCGTCGGCAACGCGCTGATCACCGCCGGCAACCTGGTAACGCCGACCGACGCGCTGACCAGCGTGGTCAGCGTGAACCCGGTCTACGCCTATTTCGACGTGGACGAGCACAGCTACCTCGACCTCGATCGCCTGCGCCGCGAGCACCACACCGTGCCGAAGGTGACGATGGCGCTGGCCGACGAATCGGGCTTTCCGCATCGCGGCAGCATCGACTTCGTCGACAACCAGCTCAGCACCGGCAGCGGCACGATCCGCCTGCGCGCCGTGTTCGACAACGCCGACGGCCGCTACACGCCGGGCCTGTACGTGCGACTTCAGCTGCGCACCGACAGCACCAAGCCGCGCGCGCTGATCGACGACCGCGCCGTCGGCACCGACTTGGGCAACAAGTTCGTCTACGTGCTCGACAAGGACCAGAAGGTCGCCTATCGCAAGGTCACCACCGGCCCGCTGCTGGACGGCCTGCGGGTGATCGAGGACGGCCTCGACGCCCACGACGTGGTGGTGGTGAACGGCCTGCAGCACGTGAGACCGGGCATGCAGGTGAGCCCCACGCGTGTGGCGATGGAGGCCCGCAGCCTTGATCCGGATACCCAACTCGCCCGCGGCGGTGGCAACCCCCGCCAGGGCCAGGCGCTGACCAGCGCCCAGGACTAACGCTCATGAAACTTGCGCAATATTTCGTGGATCGACCGATCCTCGCCGGCGTGCTGTCGGTGCTGATCCTGATCGCCGGCGCGATCTCGCTGTTCCAGCTGCCGATCGGCGAGTACCCGGAAGTGGTGCCGCCCACCGTGGTGGTGCGCGCCAGCTATCCGGGCGCCAACCCCAAGGTGATCGCCGAGACCGTCGCCACGCCGCTGGAAACCCAGATCAACGGCGTCGAGGGCATGCTCTACACCGCCTCGCAGGCGACCAGCGATGGCGCCATGACGCTGACCGTGACCTTCGCGCTGGGTACCAACCTGGATGACGCTCAGGTGCAGGTGCAGAACCGCGTGGCGCAGGCGCTGCCGCGCCTGCCCGAAGAGGTGCAGCGACTCGGCGTGACCACCCAGAAAAGCTCGCCCGACCTCACCATGGTGGTGCACCTGATCTCGCCCGATCAGCGCTACGACATGCTGTACCTGTCCAACTACGCGCGGCTGCACATCAAGGATCAGCTGGCCCGCCTCGACGGCGTCGGCGACGTGCAGGTGTTCGGCGCCGGCGAGTACAGCATGCGCGTGTGGATGAATCCAGACCGCATGGCGCAGCGCGGCCTGACCACCGGCGACGTCGCCCGCGCGATCCGCGAGCAGAACGTAGAAGTGGCCGCCGGTGCGCTGAACGCCCCGCCCGGCCGCGGCAACGCCGCGTTTCAGCTCAACATCAACACGCGCGGCCGGCTGATCACCGAGGACGACTTCCTCAACATCGTGGTGCGCACCGACAAGAGCGGCGCGGTGACCCATCTGCGCGACGTGGCGCGGGTGGAGCTCGGCTCCAACAACTACGCGCTGCGCAGCCTGCTGGACAACAAGCCGGCGGTGGCGCTGCCGATCTTCGCCCGTCCGGGCTCCAACGCGATCCAGATCTCCAACGAAGTCCGCACGCTGATGAAGGAGCTCAAGCAGGACTTCCCGCAGGGCGTGGACTACCGCATCGTCTACGACCCCACGGTGTTCGTGCGCGGCTCGATCGAGGCGGTGGTGCACACGCTGTTCGAGGCGATCGCGCTGGTGGTGCTGGTGGTGATCCTGTTCCTGCAGACCTGGCGCGCCTCGATCATTCCGCTGGTGGCGGTGCCGGTGTCGCTGGTGGGCACGTTCGCGGTGATGCACATCGCCGGTTTCTCGCTCAACGCGCTGAGCCTGTTCGGCTTGGTGCTGGCGATCGGCATCGTGGTGGACGACGCGATCGTGGTGGTGGAGAACGTGGAGCGGCACATCGAGCACGGCATGACGCCGCGTGATGCCACCCGCCAGGCAATGAAGGAAGTGACCGGGCCGATCGTGGCCACGGCGCTGGTGCTGTGCGCGGTGTTCGTGCCGGCGGCGTTCATCAGCGGCCTCACCGGTGAGTTCTATCGCCAGTTCGCGCTGACCATCGCGATCTCCACGGTGATCTCGGCATTCAACTCGCTGACCCTGAGCCCGGCGCTCTCGGCGCTGCTGCTCAAGGACCGCAACGCGCCGAAGGACAAGCTCAGCCTGGCGATCGACCGCGGCTTCGGTTGGCTGTTCCGCCCGTTCAACCGCTTCTTCGTACGCAGCGCGGACGGCTATGTGGGCGGCGTGAAGCGCGTGCTGGGCAAGGGCTCGATCGCGCTGCTGGTCTACGGCGGCCTGGTGCTCTTGGGCCTGTTCGGCTTCGCCAAGGTACCGACCGGCTTCGTGCCGCCGCAGGACAAGCAGTACCTGGTGTCGTTCGCGCAGCTGCCCGATGCCGCCTCGCTGGACCGCTCCGAAGACGTGATCCGCCGCATGAGCGACATCGCGCTGAAGCAGCCGGGCGTGGAGAACGCGGTGGCGTTCCCGGGCCTGTCGATCAACGGTTTCACCAACTCGACCAACTCCGGCATCGTGTTCGTGACGCTCAAGCCGTTCGAGGAGCGGCGCGATCCGTCGCTGTCGGCCGGGGCGATCGCCGGTGCGCTGAACCAGAAGTTCGCCGCGATCCAGGACGCCTACATCGCGATCTTCCCGCCGCCGCCGGTGCAAGGGCTGGGCACGATCGGCGGCTTCCGTCTGCAGGTGGAAGACCGCAGCGACCAGGGCTACCAGGAGCTGTACAAGCAGACGCAGAACCTGATTGCGGCGAGCCAGAAGGAGCCGGCGCTGGCCGGGCTGTTCTCCAGCTACCAGGTGAGCGTGCCGCAGATCGACGCCGAGGTGGATCGCGAGGAGGCCAAGGCCGAAGGCGTGGATCTGGCCGACGTGTACCAGACCATGCAGGCGTATCTGGGCTCGCTGTACGTCAACGACTTCAACCGCTTCGGGCGCACCTACCAGGTGAACCTGTCGGCCGAGCCGGGCTTCCGTCGCGAGCCGCAGGACATCACCCAGTTGAAGACCCGCAACGCGGCCGGCCAGATGGTGCCGCTGGGCTCGTTCGTCACCGTCAGCCAGACCGTCGGCCCCGAGCGCGTGATGCACTACAACGGCTACCCGACTGCCGAGATCAACGGCGGCCCGGCACCGGGCTACAGCTCGGGCCAGGCGCAGGCGGCGATCGAGAAGCTGGCGCACGCCACGTTGCCCAACGGCATGACGTTCGAGTGGACCGAGCTGACCTACCAGCAGATCCTCGCTGGCAACACCGCGGTGCTGGTGTTCCCGCTGTGCGTGCTACTGGTGTTCCTGGTGCTGGCCTCGCTGTACGAGAGCGTGACGCTGCCGCTGGCAGTGATCCTGATCGTGCCGATGGTGCTGCTGTCCGCGATCGCCGGCGTGTGGCTGAGCGGTGGCGACAACAACATCTTCACCCAGATCGGCCTGATCGTGCTGGTGGGCCTGGCGTGCAAGAACGCGATCCTGATCGTGGAGTTCGCCCGCGAGGCGCAGATCCTGGAAGGGCTGGACCGCGTGCAGGCGGTGCTGGAAGCGGCGCGGCTGCGACTGCGCCCGATCCTGATGACCTCGTTCGCGTTCATCATGGGCGTGGTGCCGCTGGTGCTCTCGCACGGCGCCGGCGCGGAGATGCGTCACGCGATGGGCGTGGCGGTGTTCTCCGGCATGCTCGGCGTCACCTTCTTCGGGCTGGCCTTCACCCCGCTGTTCTACGTGTTGATCCGTAGCTGGAGCGAGCGCAGCGCTGAGCGTCGCGCCGCCCGCCAGGCCGCCCGTGCCGCGCAGCTGCCGGCGCCGGCTTTCGAGGAGCATTGAGATGAATCACCTGATCCGATGGAGCGCACTCGCCAGCGCCCTGCTGCTGGCCGGCTGCATCAGCGTGGGGCCGGATTACCACCGCCCCACCGAAAAGCCGGTGGCACTGCAGGGCGTCGATACGGAGCAGCAGTCCGACGCGGCCTTTCAGGCGGCGTGGTGGAAGCAGTTCAACGACCCCACGCTGGATGCGCTGATTGCCCGCGCGGCGAAGAACAGCCCGGACCTGAAGATCGCCGTGGCTCGCCTCAACGAGTCGCGCGCGTTGCTGGGCACCGCCCGGTCGCAGCAGTGGCCGGACATCGACACCACGGCCGCCTACAGCCGCAGCCGCGAGCAGACGCCCGGCTTCAGCAGCGAGCGCAATACGGTCACCAGCTATCAGGCCGGCTTCGACGCCAGCTGGGAACTGGACCTGTTCGGCGGCGTGCGGCGCTCGGTGGAGGCCGCGCGCGCCGACAGCGAAGCTGGTGAGGCCGCGCTGCAGGACGCGCAGGTGAGCCTGTTCGCCGAGGTGGCGCGCTACTACTTCGACCTGCGCGGCACCCAGCTGCGTCAGGGCGTGGCGCGCCGCGACATCGCCAACCAGCAGGCCTCGCTGAAGGTGATCACGGCGCGCGCCGAGGTCGGCACCGGCTCGGACCAGGACGTCGCCAGCGCCCGCGCGCGCCTCGCCGGCGTGCAGGCGCAGCTGCCGCTGCTGGAAACGCAGGCGCAGGCCGACCAGTTCCACCTCGCCGTGCTGCTGGGCGAGCGCCCGGGCGAACTCGGCGTGGACCTGTCGGCGCACAGCTTCACGCCGATCGACGTGTCGCTGCCAATCGGCCACGCCGACGACGTGCTGGCCCGGCGGCCGGACATCCGCGTCGCCGAGCGTGAGCTGGCCGCGGCCAACGCGCGCATCGGCGTGGCCAAGGCGGACTGGTTCCCGCACGTGTCGCTGGGCGGCTTCGTTGGCTTCCTGGCCGGGCGCAGCAACGACTTCGGCAGCCCGGCGACGCGCGCCTGGTCGATCGCCCCCAGCATCAGCTGGTCGGGCCTCAACGTGCAGCGCGTGCGCTCCGGCGTGAAGGCCAGCGAAGCCCGCGCCGATGCCGCCCGCGCCAACTACCAGCGCACCGTGCTGCGCGCGCTGGAAGACGTGGACAACGCGCTGGTCGGCTTCAACCAACAGCGCGAGCGCGTGCAGCACCTGGTCACCCAGGCCGGGCAGAGCCGCCGCGCAGCCGCGCTGGCCAAGGCCCGCTACGACGCCGGCGCCGCCGACTACCTGGAGCTGCTGGACGCCGAGCGCACCCAGCTCGTCGCCGAAGACCAGCTGGCGGCCGCCGAAGCCGGCGTGAACCTGCAGGCGATTGCGCTGTACAAGGCGCTCGGCGGCGGCTGGCAGGCCTGCGGCGACGCCCAGTGCAGCGCGGTGGCTGCACGCTGAGGACGCAACGACCGGGCGGCGCGCGCCGCCCGGTCCATCACTTCGTGGTGATTGCGCTGTGCTGGGAGTACAACCCACGCCAATAGCCGTCGACCTAAACGAAAATTTCCGAGGAACCCACAACCACCATCCCCTGCGTGGCGGCATCGCCCGCG
>NZ_JBQCCF010000039.1:0-49721 GCF_051962475.1 Dyella sp. | reverse complement strand
GTACGCCTTGAATTCACCACCGAAGCGCTCTGCGCCGATCTTCGTCAGCGCCGCCGTCAGCGTCGTCTTGCCGTGGTCCACGTGACCGATCGTGCCCACGTTGACGTGCGGCTTGGTGCGCTCGAATTTACCCTTTGCCATACGCTTTAAACCCCGATGGAGTCAATTGAAGTGAAGAAATCTCTTTCGCAGAGAAAGCCGGACAAGCCGGCCTTCCGCTGGACTGGTGCTCATGACTGGAATCGAACCAGCGACCTCTTCCTTACCAAGGAAGTGCTCTACCGACTGAGCTACATGAGCGAAGTGCTTGAGGTCGAGTTCAATGGAGCGGGAGACGGGAATCGAACCCGCACCATCAGCTTGGAAGGCTGAGGTTCTACCGTTGAACTACTCCCGCCTCGATCGAATCAACCTTTGCGGAACCTGACTGGTGGAGGGAGGTGGATTCGAACCACCGAAGGCGTAAGCCAGCAGATTTACAGTCTGCCCCCGTTGGCCGCTTGGGTATCCCTCCAACAAAGAACGCCTATTGTCGCCACGCCCCCGAAGACTGTCAACACTATTGCGGGGTTTTCGCGACGATCGGGCGACCGCGCCGTAACGCGGGGCGCGCATGATGCGCGGATCGACCCGGCAGCACAAGCCTCGCCAGTCGTTTCGCGTCGAACATATGGATACCGGCTCAGGCCGTCGGCGCGCCGGGATGGAGCGACACCACCTGCCGCTCCATCGCCTTGGACATGTCCATCAGGCGGCGGGCGTATTCCTGCAGGCGCACGTCGTCATCGTTGCGCGGCACCCACGTCGGCACCGGCGTCGGCTTGCCCTCGGGGCTGTCCAACGCCACGAACACCATCACGCAACTGGTCGCCAGGCGCGGCTCGCCGCTGCGCAGGTCGCTGGCCTGCACGTCGACGGCCAGATGCATGCTGCTGGTGCCGGTGTGGATCAGGCGCGCCTTCACCGTCACCAGATCGCCGATCAGGATCGGCTTGACGAACTGGATGCCGCTGACCGATGCAGTCACGCAGTACGCCCCGCTCCAGCCCACGGCGCAGGCATAGCCGGCCTGGTCGATCCACTTCATCACCATGCCGCCGTGCACCTTGCCCCCGAAATTGACGTCGGTGGGCTCGGCGAGAAAGCGGAAGGTGACTTCGTTCTGTTGGCCGGGCATGACGGGGCTCCACGTGCTGAAAGCGTGAAGTATGCGGCCTGACCGCTCCTTGCGGGCAACCGCGCGGCGTGGCTAGATGCTCTGGGACCGGGAGGTGCGCATGAGGGGTTTGCGCAGTATCGCTTCACGCTTGTCGCTGTGGAGCCTGCTCGGCTCGACGGTCGTCATCTTGGCCAGTGGCTTGGTGCTGCTTGGCCACCTGCGCGAGCAGTGGCTGCTGTCCGCCCACCGTGAAGGCGGCACGCTCGCGGTAGCCGGAGCCAACGGCATCGAAGCGCACATCGAGCGCGTCACCGAGGCGACCCGGTTGCTGGCACGGCTGGCCGCGAGTCGCTCCGATCGCACCGAAGACCTCGCGCGCACCACCCTCTCCGCCAACGCCGATCTGGCCGGCCTGTCCTTTACCTGGGTGCCGGACGATCCGACCGCGCCCCCGCCTGCGCCGTTCGTCGACCGGCTGATCGACAGCACGCTGGGGCAGCGCGATCTGCGCGGCGATGCCACGCGCTACTGGGAGCAGCCCTGGTTTCTGCACGGCCTGGCCTGCCCCAACGGCTGCTGGCAGCAGCCGTTCTTTTCCCAGTCGCGCCAGCGGCGCCTGATCAACTACTCCGTCGCCATCCAGGACAACGGGCGAGCCGTCGGCCTGGTCAACGCCGACGTGACGCTGGAATGGCTGCAGGGTGTGCTTGGCACCTTGCGCCGCCCCGATGGCGCCCAGCTGTTCGTGGTCGACGCCCAACAGCACTTCCTGGCCCATGACCGAAGCACACTGCTGGGCACAGCCGCCTCGCCCGCACTGGTAGCCGCGCTGCGCGATGCAGCGACGCAGCCGCAGGCGCTTTCCGTGCACGGACTGGCCGACGTCACCGAGCCGTCGTGGATCTACAGCGCGCCCATCCACGGCACGTCCTGGACGCTGGGACTGCAGGTGCCGCAAGCGCTGATGGAGCGAAGCCTGCGCCAGCTGGTGACGCGCGAACTGATCCTCGGGTTGCTCGCGATGCTGGGTATCGCGCTGATGATCCTGCTGGTAACCCGGCGCACGCTGGCGCCGCTGGCCGTGCTCACCGGTCGCGCCGAGCACGTCGCCCGCGGCGAGCTGGATTTCGCGCTACCGAACGTGCGCCGACGCGACGAGATCGGCCGCCTCACCCAGGCCTTCGACACGATGCGCGCGCAGCTGGCGCTTCATCTGGCCCGACTCACCCAGGCCACCCGCGAGCAGGAACGACTGCGCAGCGAACTGGAGATCGCCCACCAGATCCAGGTGGCCCTGCTGCCGAACGAGCACTATCTCGACGCGCACTGCGCCACGTTCGAGCTGCACGCCCTGCTGCGTCCGGCCCGCGCGGTGGGCGGTGACCTGTACAGCTACTTCATGCTCGACCAGCAGCATTTCTGCGTGATGGTGGGCGACGTATCGGACAAGGGCATTCCGGCAGCGCTGTTCATGGCGCGCGCCATCACCCTGGCCAAGGCGCTGGCGCCACGAGCCCGTCGACCGCACCAGTTGCTGGAACAACTCAACCGCGAACTGTGCCGAGGCAACGAAAGCTGCATGTTCATCACGCTGCTGTGTGGCGTGCTGAACACCAGCGACGGCCGACTGGTGATGGCCAGCGCCGGGCACGAAGCCCCGATCCTCTGCCGCGCCGGGCGCAGCGCGATGTTCGAGATCGAGACCGGACCCGCGATCGGCCTCGACGAGGAAGCGGGCTACGGCGAGTACACCCTGATGCTGCAGGCGGGCGACACGCTGCTGATGTACACGGACGGCATCACCGAAGCCGGCAACACGGCCGGCGACATGTACGGCATCGAGCGCACCCTGGCCAGCCTGCTGCGCGCGCCCGCGCCGGATTCGCCGCGCGCATTTACCGATCGCCTGCTGAGCGACGTCGACGCCTTCGCGGCCGGTCACGATCAGACCGACGACATCACCATCCTCGCCCTGAGCTGGCACCACCACGCGACGCAGGAGGAGCGCATGCTTGAGTTGACCATGAAACCCACCGTCGAAGGCGTCTTCGACGCCCTCGACCGCTGCGACAGCGTGCTGCACGACGCGGGCATCGCCGCCGGCACGCGCGAGGACGTGCGGCTGGTGCTGGAGGAGTTGATGGTCAATATGGTGCAGCACGGCCACGACGGTTCGAGCGACGGCGAGATCCGCCTGCGCCTGCGCCCCTGCGCCGACGCGGTACAGGTGGAGCTGCACGACAACGGTGCGCCGTTCGACCCGCTGGAAGCCGCGCCACCGGCGTTGAGTGGCGACGTCGCCGATGCGCAGGAAATCGGCGGCCTGGGCATCCACCTGGTGCGCGCGATGGCCAGCGAACTGATCTACAACCACGACAGCGAAGGCAACCACCTGCAGCTCCGCTTCATCCACCCCGATCACACGGAACCGACGCCATGACGTTCGAACTGCACCCGGAGAAGACCGCCGCCAATCGCCTCGTCATGCATCTCAAGGGGCGCCTCGACGCCATGACCTACCTCGACTTCGACCAGGCCGCCCAACCGCTGCTCGACGCGCTGGCGCGCGGCTCCACGGTGGTACTCGACCTGGCCGGACTCGACTACATTTCCAGCGCCGGGCTGCGCAGCGTGGCGCGCATCCGCAAGGCCACCCGCGCGATCGACGGGCAAACCCTGCTGCTGGACCCGCAGCCGCAGGTGCGCAAGGTGTTCGACATCGTCAAGGCCGTGCCGGTGAGCGAGGTGTTCACCAGCACTGGCGAGCTGGACGCCTATCTGGACCGCATCCAGCGACGCGTCATCGAGGGCAGCGAAGAAGACTGACGGCGCACGAAAAAGGGCGGCTCGCGCCGCCCTTTTTTTTTGTGAATCACCCGCATCGGGTCATACGTTGAACAGGAAGTGCAGCACGTCGCCTTCCTTGACGATGTACTCCTTGCCTTCCTTGCGCAGGCGCCCGGCCGCCGCCGCACCGGCCTCGCCCTTGTACTGGATGAAATCGTCGTAGCCGATCGTCTCGGCACGAATGAAACCGCGCTCGAAATCGGTGTGGATCACGCCAGCGGCCTGCGGCGCGGTAGCGCCCTTCTTCACCGTCCAGGCACGCACTTCCTTCACGCCCGCGGTGAAGTAGGTCTGCAGGCCGAGCAACTTGTAGCCGGCACGGATCACGCGGTTCAGGCCCGGCTCTTCCAGCCCAAAGTCCTTGAGGAACTCGTCGCGATCGGCATCGTCCAGCTGCGAGAGCTCTTCCTCGATCGCCGCGCACACCGGCACCACCTCGGCGCCCTCGCTGGCGGCACGAGCGCGCACCGCATCCAGGTGCGGGTTGTTCTCAAAGCCATCCTCGCGCACGTTGGCGATGTACATCAGCGGCTTGAGCGTGAGCAGGAACAGGTCGCGCACCAGCGCCTGCTCTTCCTCGTCCAGCCCGAGGCTGCGCGCGGAGCGGCCCTCGTTGAGACCGGCGGACAGCTTCTGCAGCACCGGCTTCTTCGCCAGTGCTTCCTTGTCGTTGGCCTTGGCCGCGCGCTCGGCGCGATTGAGCGCCTTGTCCACCGACTCCAGGTCGGCCAGCGCCAGTTCGGTGTCGATCGTCTCTATGTCGGCGATCGGGTCGACCTTGCCGGCCACGTGCACGATATCGCCGTGCTCGAAGCAGCGCACCACGTGGGCGATGGCGTCGACCTCACGGATGTGCGCGAGGAACTTGTTACCCAGGCCTTCGCCCTTCGAGGCGCCAGCGACCAACCCGGCGATGTCGACGAACTCCACCGCGGTGGGAATCAGCTTCTGCGGCTTGACGATCTCGGCCAGCGCGTTGAGGCGCGGGTCCGGCACCGGCACCACGCCCACGTTTGGCTCGATCGTGCAGAACGGGAAATTTGCCGCCGCGATGCCGGCCTTGGTCAACGCGTTGAAGAGGGTGGACTTGCCGACGTTGGGCAAGCCGACGATGCCGCATTTGATGCCCATGGGTGACTCCGGAGCTATGTATTTCTGGCGTCATGCCCGTGCAAGCGGGAACGACAGCGCGTAAATGAGGATGACCCGGTGGCCTGACAGAACGTCCGTCACGGGCCGACCGTATGCAACTGCTGCATCGCCTTGTCGAACTGGCCGGCGACCGCCAGCGGCAGCACGTCCAGCGCGCGCGAAATGCCGGCGAGCATGGCATCTTCATCCAGTGCCGACGGCTTGCCCAATACCCACGGCGTGACACGATCCTTGTGACCCGGATGGCCGATACCGATGCGCAGGCGATGGTACTTGCCGTGCCCCAGGTGCGCGGCGATATCGCGCAGGCCGTTCTGGCCGCCGTGGCCACCGTCGAACTTCATTCGCACGGTGCCGGCGGGCAGATCCAGCTCGTCGTGCGCCACCAGGCACTCGGACGGCTCGATCTTGTAGTAGCGCAGCGCCGAAGCCACGGCGATGCCGCTCTTGTTCATGAAGGTGGACGGCTTGAGCAGCCACACCGGCTCGCCACCGATGCGCACGCGGCAGGCCTCGCCGTGCAGCTTGCCGTCGAAAGCGAAACGCTCGCCCTGCGACGCTGCCAGGGCGTCCACAAACCAGAACCCGGCGTTGTGCCGGGTTCGGAGATATTCGGTACCGGGGTTGCCCAGTCCGACGATGAGTCGAAGTCCTGCCATGCGTCTGGCAAGCCGACACCGCCCGCGCCCCGGAGGGCGCGGGCGGATGCGGGCTTACTTCTTGTCGCCAGCCGGCTTCTCTTCGCCTTCGGCGGCAGCCGGGGTCTCTTCGACCTCTTCCTTCACCGTGTTGGCGGTGACGACGGCGATATCGTGGTCGGCACCCAGAGCCAGGGCCGGCAGCTCCACGCCCTTGGGCAGCTTGATCTGCGAGAGGTGGACGATGTCGCCGGGCTTGAGGCCAGCCAGGTCGAGCTCGATGAACTCCGGCAGATCCTTCGGCAGGCAGGACACTTCCAGCTCGGTCAGGTTGTGCGAGATCACCACGCCGGAGGTCTTGCCTGCGGCCGAAGTCTCCTGGTTGAGGAAGTGCAGCGGCACATTCACGCGCACGGCGGCGTTCTCGTCGATGCGCAGGAAGTCCATGTGCATCATCTGCTGCTTGTACGGGTGCTTCTGCCAGTCACGCACCAGCACCTTCTGCACGTTGCCGTCGACGTTCAGGTCGAGCACGGAGGAGAAGAACCACTCGTGCTTGGCGGCGAGCAGGATGGTGTTGTGCTCGATCTGGATGCTCTGCGGCGGTAGCTTGCCACCGTAGACGACGGCCGGCACGAACAGCGCACGACGCAGGCGGCGGCTCGCACCTTTCCCCTCGTCCTTGCGGCTCTCGGCCTTGATTTCATGGGTCTTGGACATTGGTTTACTACCTTGGTTTGGAAACGCCGCCTTGCGGCGGCGGAGTGACTTTCCCGCGACCAGGAAAGTCGGTTTTCGCCAAGCGGAAGCGGCCGTGTGGCCGACCCGCCCGGCGTGAATCAATCCACGTACAGCGAACTCACCGACTCGCCGAAGGCGATGCGGCGAATGGTTTCGGCCAGCAGCTCGGCGACCGAGAGCTGGCGGATCTTGGCGCAGCCCAGCGCGTCGGGGCGCAGCGGCAGCGTATTGGTGACCACCAGCTGATCCAGCTGCGAGCCTTCGACGTTGCGGATGGCCGCGCCGGACAGCACCGGGTGCACGCAGTACGCCACCACCTTGCGCGCGCCGCGTTCCTTCAGCGCCGCCGCCGCCGCGCAGAGCGTGCCGGCGGTATCGACGATGTCGTCCACCAGCACGCAGGTCTTGCCGTCGACGTCGCCGATGATGTTCATCACCGTGGCCACGTTGGCCTTCGGACGGCGCTTGTCGATGATCGCCAGGTCCGCATCGTCCAACCGCTTGGCCAGCGCGCGGGCGCGCACCACGCCGCCCACGTCCGGGCTCACCACGATCAGGTCGTCCATCGAGTGGTTGCGCCAGATGTCCGCCAGCAAGATCGGCGAGGCGTAGACGTTGTCCACCGGGATGTCGAAGAAGCCCTGGATCTGGTCGGCGTGCAGGTCGACCGTGAGCACGCGGTCGACACCGGCGGTGCCGATCATCTTGGCCACCATCTTGGCAGTGATCGGCACGCGCGCCGAGCGCGGGCGGCGATCCTGGCGGGCGTAGCCGAAGTACGGGATCACCGCCGTGACGCTGGCCGCCGAGGCACGCTTGAGCGCGTCCACCAGGGTCAAGAGCTCGAACAGGTTCTCCGCACTCGGCGCGCCGGTCGGCTGCAGCACGAACACTTCCTGCCGCCGTACGTTCTCCTCGATCTCGATCTGTACCTCGCCATCGCTGAAGGTGCCGACCAGGGCCTTGCCCAGCGGCATGCCCAGGCGGTGCGCCACGTCCTCGGCCAGCGCGCGGTGGGCATTGCCGGTAAAGAGCATCGGGCTGGACGTATCCACTGACAATTCCTCTCGACCTACGGCCTTGGTTGAATGGCTGGGGCGGCAGGATTCGAACCTGCGCATGCGGGAATCAAAATCCCGTGCCTTAACCAGCTTGGCGACGCCCCAGTATTACGTTGTGTGTCGCACCTGCTCCGGCTGCGGCGCGCCCTGGAAGCGCGCCAGCGAGCGATGCAGCATCGAGCGATTCGCTCCGGCGGCGACCTGCGCACTCCATGCGTCAGGGCAGCGCGCGGCGATCGACAGCGCCCGCAGCTCGGATGGCGTTTCAAGAAACACGCACCCGCCGCTGCCGGACAGCTTCGCCCGCCCGAAACCGCCGAGCCACTTCAGCGCGGCGTCCACGCGCGGATGGCGCGCGCGTACGACCGGCTCGAAGGCGTTCTCGGCTGTTTCGCCCGAAACAAAGGATGAAATTGTCGCCCGGGGGGCATTTCGTGTCAATTCAGGCGCTTGAAACAGCGCCGCGGTCGGCACGTGTTCGCGTGGGTCCAGCACCACGTAGTGGCGGCGCGGCAGGTCGATCGGCTGCAGGCGCTCGCCGATGCCCTCGGCCCAGGCCGAGCGGCCGCGCACGAACACCGGCACGTCGGCGCCGAGCTGGCGGCCCAGCTCCGCCAGCGCATCCTCGTCAAGCCCGGCGCTCCACAGGTGGTTGAGCGCCACCAGCACGGTGGCCGCGTCGGAACTGCCACCGCCCAGTCCGCCGCCCATCGGAATGCGCTTGTCGATACCGATGTCGGCGCCAAGCATGATGCCGGCCCGCGCCTGCAGCAGGCGCGCAGCGCGCACGGTGATGTCCTGGTCCGCAGGCACGCCCGGCAGTTCGCCCTCGCGCTGGATGATGCCGTCGGCGCGCACGCGCAGGCGCAGCTCGTCGCCCCAGTCGAGCAGGCGGAACACGGTCTGCAACTCGTGGTAGCCGTCCGCGCGCCGGCCGGTGATGCGCAGGAACAGGTTCAGCTTGGCCGGCGCCGGCCACACGCTCCAGTCATCGGCCGCCAATGGCGGCAGCGACCGGCTCATGAAGACGCGCAGGTCGTCGGGAAAGCCGTTCTCGCGGTCGCGGGCCAGCGCCTCGGCGAACGCCGGATCCCGTTTGTCGACCACGCTGAAGCCGTGCTTGGCATAGAACGGCGCGTTCCACGGCACGTCGACCAGCGTGCCCAGGTGCACCTGCCGGTAGCCCGCCGCGCGCGCCCACTGGCAGGCGTGCTCCAGCAACGCCGCGCCGATGCCGCGTCGGCCATAGGCGGGCAGCACGTCCAGCTCGCCGATGCCGATCGCCTGCGGGCCGAGCGCATCGTCCAGCCAGACAAACCCCACCGGCTCGCCCTGCTCCATCGCCACCCACACCAAGCCTCGCGCAATGGCGCCGTGCAGCAGCTCGGGTGGAATCGCCATGGCGGCGTAGGCCGCCCACGCCGGATGACCGCGGAACAGCTGTACCGCGGCGCGCTCGATGGCGCACAGGGCGTCGACCTGCGAGGGCCGGGCGCGTTCGATGCGGACGGTCATGACGGCTCGATGCGTGATGCGGACGCCGGTGCGGCGTCCGCGGGGGGCGATAGCCTACCCCAGACCCGGCTGGCCTCCGGTCAGCGCAGCGTCCAGTTGCTGACCGCGAGCCGGACCTTGTACGGCGGCTTGCTGGCGAACACCTTGGTCGGCAGCGCGGGCTGCCGGCTGGTGTCCCAGGCGCGGTATTCCACGTGCCAGCCGTCCTGCTCCAGCACCGCGGGCAGTCGATCGGTGCCGAAGCGGATCTGCGCCGGCGAGCCCGGGGCACGCAGCCCCAGCACCCAGGCGCGCAGCGATTCCAGCGGCACCGACCAGCCCGCCGCCTTGCGCATGAGGGCCTCGGCATCATCGCCACGGATCGGCTGCTTGCCCACACCTTCGAGCACGGCGCCCTGCGTGTCGCCGCTGAGCCGGTAGTCGTAGCCGAAGCCGCCGTTGACGGTGAACACGTAGCTGTCGCCGCGCTGGCGCCAGCTCAGGCTACCGCTGCCGTTGCCACGGGAGTCGCTGGCGTTGCTGATGCCCAAACGCCCGTCCAGGCTCCAATCACTCACCGTGCGCAAGGCATCCTCGCGCGCCGCCTGCGCCGCCATCAGACCTGCGTCGCCGGCCACGGTGGGACCGCGCGGCGGCAGGCTGACACAGCCGGAGAGCGCGGCCACACCGAGCCACAGGGCGATCTTCCCGCCGTGACGCCTCATGGCTGCAGCCGCTTGAGCGTGTCGCGCAGGCTCGCGTTGGTCGGGTCGATCTTGCGCACCTGATCGAACACGCGCGTCGCCTCGTCGCGCTGGCCGCTCTTCCACAGCACTTCGCCCAGGTGCACGCCCACATCCGCATCGCGGCGCTGCGCCCACGCCTGGCGCAGCACGCTGGCGGCCTGATCCAGATGCCCCAGCCGGTACTGCAGCCAGCCCCAGGAGTCGGCGATCGCCGGATCGCCCGGCTTGGCCTTGCGCGCCTGCGCGATCAGGCGCTCGGCCTCGGGCAGGTCGCGGTTGGCGTCGGCCAGGGTGTAGCCCAGCGCATTGCTGGCGTCGATGTCAGTGGGCTTGAGCTCGAGCAGACGACGCAGGTCGGTGACGGCCTGATCGATCTTGCCGGACTGGGCGTAGGCCAGGCCGCGCCCGTAGAGCAGGCCCGGATCGTCCGGCACCACCTGCAGGGCGCGGCTGAACGCCATCTCCGCCTGCGGGTATTGCTGTTCGGCCATGTACAGGTCCGCGTCCGCTTCGTAGGCCTTGCGCAGTTGCTCGGGCTGGTCGAGATATGCGGTTTCGAGCTGGCCGAGCAGCTCGTGTGCCTCGGCTTTCTTGCCCTGCGCATGCAGGATCACCGCGCTGCGCAGGTCGGCGTCGAAGGCATGCGGATCCTCGTCGGTCACCTGGTCGTACCAGGCCAGCGCTTCATCCTTCAGCCCCTGCATCTCAGCCAACTGGCCGAGCAGGAACGCGCTGGACTGGCGAATCTCCTCGGGCGACTTCTGCAACTGGCGATAAAGCATCGCCAGCGTGGCCTTGTCGTCGGCCTTGGCCGCCAGCGCCGCGCGCAGGTTGTAGATGTCCGCGCTCTGCTTGCCGCTGGCCAGGAACTTGGCCGCCGCCGGGTAATCGCCGCCCTGCGCCAGCATGCTGGCGTAGGCCAGGCGCAGGTGGGTGTCGCCAGGTGCGCGGCCGATCGCCTGCTTGAGCAGCGCCTGCGCCGCCGCGCGATCGCCCGCGCGCAGCGTCATCTGCGCCGCCCACGCGTAGGTAGCCGAGGAGTGGAAGCGTGCGGCCGCCGCGTTGGCGATGCGCAGGGCGTAGGCCCGCCGCCCCAGCCGGTCGCCCAGCTCGCTCATCGCCAGCCAGGCGCGTTCATCGGCCGGCAAGCGCTCGGGGGTGGCCATCGCCTCGAGCAGCCGGGCCGCCTGCGCCGCGTCGCGGGCGCCGACCAGCACGCGCCCGAACTGGCGCCAGGCATCGTCGCCACCGAGCTTGAGCACCGTTTCCAGCTGACGTTTTGCCTCGGCTGCATCGCCGCGATTCAGAGCCAGCTCGGCGCGCGCCTGCGCCAGGGCGGCCGGCTTGGCGCCCAGCGCCTGCCAGCGCTCCAGCGCTCGCGTGGCCGCGGCATCGTCATGCACGGCCAGCGCCAGGGCCGTGGCGCGCTCGGCCACCGCGGCATCGTCGGACAACGCCGCCGCCTTGCCGTAGGCCGTCGCCGCCGTCTTGAGATCCGAATGGGTCAGCGCCATTTCGCCCGCCAGGAGCTGGGCCATCACGTCGTGATCGGCATCGGGCGTGGCCACCACCAGCCGGGCCAGCGGTTGCGGCGAGGCGGCCACCGGCGCTGGCCGCACGGCTGGCGCCGTGGCACACCCGGCCATTGTCACGGCCACCACGCCCGCCATCGCAAAATGCCGCATTTGCTTGAACTTGCCCGACCCGCTGAGCACACTATTGATCATCTGTTCGCCTGTTTCGGCCGTTTCCGTCACCACTCGCGACGAGCGCCAAGCTTAGCCTACGCCGCCGGACACCCCGCCGCCGAAATGCCGTCCTCGCCATGCCACTGATCGCCCTAGGGCTCAATCACCTCACCGCGCCGGTCAGCCTGCGCGAGCAGGTGGCGTTCGATCCGAATGCCGCTGCCGAGGCGTTGCATGAGCTCACCCGCGAACCCGGTGTGGAAGAGGCGTTGATCCTGTCCACCTGCAACCGTACCGAGCTGTACCTGAGCGTGGCCGAGGGCGCCGAGCACGTGCCGCAGGCGTGGCTGAACCGGCACCACCGTCTGACCCCCGGCAAGCTCGACGAGTTCCTCTATCGGCATGACGAAGACGACGCGGTTCGCCACATGTTCCGCGTGGCCACCGGGCTGGATTCCATGGTGCTGGGCGAGCCGCAGATCCTGGGCCAGGTGAAGGACGCCTACCAGCAGGCGCGCGAGGCGCAGGCGCTGAAGGCGCCGATGGACCGCCTGCTGCAGCACACCTTCGCGGTGGCCAAGCGAGTACGTACCGACACCCGGATCGGCGCGCATACGGTTTCCGTCGCATTTACCGCCGTGCGGCTGGCCGAGCAGGTGTTCACCGACCTCAAGCAGGCCTGCGTGCTGCTGATCGGCGCCGGCGACACCATCGAGCTGGCCGCCCGCCACCTGGCCGAGAAACAAGTGCGCCGCCTCATCGTGGCCAACCGCACGCTGGAGAACGCGCAGGATCTGGCCTCCCGCTACGGCGGCTACGCCATCGCACTGGCCGACCTGCCGCAGCATCTGGCCGAAGCGGACATCGTGATCGCCTCCACCGCCGCCAGACAGCCGGTGCTGACCCGAGCGATGGTGGAGAAGGCGGTCGCCGCGCGTCGGCGCAAGCCGATGTTCATGGTCGACATCGCAGTACCGCGCGACATCGAGGAAGGCGTGGCCGAGCTGCAGGACGTGTTCCTCTACGGCATCGACGACCTGCGCCAGGTGATCGACCACAACCGCCGCTCGCGCGAGGCCGCCGCCCGCGAAGCCGACGCGATCATCGACCTGCAGGTGGAGCGCTACATGGCCTGGCGCCGCACGCTGGGCGTGCGCAATCCGGCGGTGGACATGCGCCACCATGCTGAGGTGTATCGCGACGAGGTGCTGGAGAAGGCGCGCGGCATGCTCGCCCGCGGCAAGTCGCCGGACGAGGCGCTCGCCTTCCTGGCCAACACGCTCACCAACAAGCTGCTGCACCACCCCAGCGCCGCGCTGCGCGAAGCCGCGCTGAGCGGCGACCTGGACCTGCTGCACGCCGCCGGACGGCTTTACGGACTGGACCGCGAGACCGGCGAGGGTTAGCGACGCGAACGCCCGGCTGCACGCCCGCCCGTTCGCCCTGCCCTTACCGGACTCCGCCCATGACCCCGTCCATCCGCGCCAAGCTCGAAGCCCTCACCGAACGCCACGAAGAAGTCGGCCTGCTGCTGACCCAGCCGGAAGTGATCGGCGACAACACCCGCTTCCGCACGCTGTCACGCGAGTACGCGCAGCTCGGCCCGGTAGCCGCGGCACTGCACGAGCACGACGACGCCCAGCGCGAACTGGCCGAATCGCGCGCCATGCTGGCCGATCCCGAACTGCGCGAGATGGCCGCCGACGATGTCGCCCGGCTCGAACAGCGCTTGGTGGAACTGGACCAGGAGCTGCAGATCCTGCTGCTGCCCACCGACCCGCGCGACGAAGGCAATCTGTTCCTCGAAGTGCGCGCCGGCACCGGCGGCGACGAGGCGGCGATCTTCGCCGGCGACCTCATGCGCATGTACCTGCGCTACGCCGAGCAGCGCGGCTGGAAGACCGAGATTGAATCGGCGCATCCCGGCGAGCACGGCGGCTACAAGGAGGCCGTGGCACGCATCGAGGGCAAGGGCGCGTTCTCGCGGCTGAAGTACGAATCGGGCACGCACCGCGTGCAGCGGGTGCCGGCGACCGAATCGCAGGGTCGCATCCACACCTCAGCCGCCACCGTGGCGATCATCCCCGACGTGGACGAGGTCGAGGAGATCACGATCAACCCGGCCGACCTCAAGGTGGACACCTTCCGCTCCTCCGGCGCTGGCGGCCAGCACGTCAACAAGACCGACTCGGCGATCCGCATCACCCACTTGCCCACCGGCGTGGTGGTGGAATGCCAGACCGAGCGCTCGCAGCACGCCAACCGCGACAAGGCGATGAAGCGGCTGAAGGCGCAGTTGCTCGACGCCGAGCGCATGAAACAGGCGGCCGCTGAGGCCGAATCGCGGCGCGTGCAGGTGGGCTCGGGCGACCGCAGCCAGCGCATCCGCACCTACAACTTTCCGCAGGGCCGGATCACCGACCACCGCATCAACCTCACCCTCTACCGCCTGCCGGAAATCCTCCAGGGCGATCTGGACGAGCTCGTCGACGCCCTGATGCGTGAGGACCAGGCCGATCAGCTCAAGGCGCTCACCGACGCGGCCTGACCCCGTGGTGACGCCGGGCATGCGCGACGCGCTACCCTCGCCCGGCCACCCCGCCGGAGATCGCCGATGAAGCGCAAGGCTTACGAGCAGCAGCTGGAATCCCTGCAGATCGAGCTGACCGGCGTGCAGCGCTGGCTGCGCAAGAGCGGACGGCGCCTGCTGGTGATCTTCGAAGGCCGCGACGCGGCCGGCAAGGGCGGCACGATCAAGGCGATCACCGACCGGCTAGATACCCGCGGCTACCGCGTGGTGGCCGTGCCCAAGCCGGACGATCGCGAAGCCTCGCAGTGGTACTTCCAGCGTTACGTCGCGCATCTGCCCGCCGCCGGGGAACTCGTGCTGTTCGACCGCAGCTGGTACAACCGGGCCGTGGTCGAGCCGGCGATGAGCTTCTGCAGTCAGGCGCAGTACGCGCAGTTCCTCGACGACTGCCCGGCCTTCGAACGCATGCTGGCCGACAGCGGCATCCTGATACTCAAGTATTGGCTGGCGGTGGACCAGGACGAGCAGGAAGCCCGCTTCGCCGAGCGCGCCGCCGACCCGCTCAAGCGCTGGAAGCTCTCTCCGGTGGATCTGGCCGCCCGCGAGAAATACGCCGAGATCGGCCACCTGCGCGACGTGATGATGGCGCGCACCCACGCCGCGCACGCGCCCTGGTTCGTGGTCGACTACAACGACCAGAAGCAGGGACGCCTTGCCCTGATGCGCCACCTGCTCGACCAGCTGCCCGATGTGCGCGTACCCGACGTCAAGGTCAAGCTGCCCAAGCTGCGCGGCAAACCGAAGAAGGAAAAGCTGGCTGACGCCAGCTTCTGGATCGCGCCGCCGCGCTGACCTCAGGCCGTGGTGAATCCGGCGCCGGTCCACTCGGCACAGGATTCGCGCAGCACCTGCTCGACGCGTGCCGCCGGCGGGCCATCGTGCAGCCAGCGCTCCAGCATCGCGATCGCCTCGTGGTCACCGCAGGCAATCACTTCTACCCGGCCGTCAGCCAAGTTGCGCGCCACGCCCCGCAGCCCCAGCACCAGCGCCTGCTCACGCGTGCTGGCGCGGAAGAACACGCCCTGCACGCGACCACTGACCAGGAAGCGCGCGGCCGCGTTCATTTGGCGTCGTCGATCGCCGCCTTCAGCGCATCGCCGGAGATCGGCCCGACGAAGCGCTTGGCCACCGTGCCGTCCGGCGCGATCAGGTAGGTGGTGGGCAGGCCGCGCGGCTCGTCGAAATCCTTCGGCGGGTTGTCCAGCGTGACCTGCGCGACCGGATAGCTCACCGGATGCTTGGCGACGAACGCGCGGATGTCGGCGATGTCGCTGTCGTCATAAGCGAGACCGATCGCGCTGACGTCCTTGCGACCGCTGACGAAAGCGGAGATGTCCGGCATCTCCTTGATGCACGGCACGCACCATGTCGCCCAGTAGTTCACCACCACCCAGTGGCCGCGCTGGGCGGCGAGGTCGTAGGGCTTGCCGTCCAACGTGGTGACCTTGAGCGAGGGCTTGGCCGGCATCGCTGCCTGTGCGGGCGCCGCAAACACCGCGGCGGCAAGCAATGCGAGCGGGACGAAGATCTTCATGGAGTGGACTCCTCGGGAGCATCCGCCACATCGGCGGACGGGGGATAGATGCGGTCGAGCCGGGTACCCAGCGCGGCGTCCAGCGCCTGCGCCAGTGCATCCAGCAGTTCGAGCAGCACAGTCGGCAGGCTGATGCCCAGCGACTGCGCCTCGTCCGCCGGATGCAGCGGCAGCCGGTACTGCGTGCCGGTGTAGACGCGCAGCAGGTCGGTGCTGTCCAGGCTGCGAGTGAGCAACCAACCGCCCGATTCGCTGCGCTGGATCAGGTCGGCGCGCTGCAGATCGTCGAAGTAGCAGCTCACCTGACTCGATCGCAGATACGGCTCCAGCAGCTGCACGGACGCCGGGTCCACGCAATCGCCGCGGCGCTGGGCCTGAACGAAATGCTTGAGCACCACCAGCAGGCCGAGGAACTCCGCGCCTTCGGGCAGTGCATGGGTGGGCGGGTGGTATTCGAAGGCATTGATCGAGGCGGCGATCGACGCGCCCAGGATTACGATCACCCACGACAGGTAGATCCACAGCAGGAACGTGGGGATCACCGCCAGCGCGCCGTAGATCTGCTGGTAGGTCTGCGCATTGCGCACGAACAGCGTGAAGCCCCAGCGCGCCAACTCGAACAGGATCGCGCCGAGCAGCGCACCAATCGCCGCATCGCGCACCACCACCGGGCGATTGGGGATCACCGCGTACATCAGCCACAGCGTGATGTAGGTAACCACGAACGGCAGCAAGCCAAGCAGGCGCGCGCCAAAGCCCGGATCGAACTGCCCGGCCGCCTGCTGCAGCAGCGGCATCGCGGTCACGTACGAGGAGGCCGCCAGCCCACCCACCACCAGAATCGGCCCCAGGGTGAGCGCAGCCCAGTACAGCAGCAGCCGCGAGCCCCACGAGCGCGGCTGGTGCACGCGCCAGATGCGATTCAACCGATCCTCGATGCTCACCATCATCGACAGCGCGCTGAACAGCATCACCAGCACGCTGATGCCGGTGAGACTGCTGGCATTGCTGGCGAAGCTCTCCAGCGCGCGCTGCAGCTTCTCGCCGGCCGCGGGCACGAAGTTGTTGAACACGAACGAGAGCAACGCATCGCGCGCGGGAGCGAACGCGGGGAACACCGAGAACATCGCGAACACCGCCACCATCAGCGGCACCAGCGACACCAGCGTGGTGTAGGACAGCGCACCGGCCGTCTCGAAACACTTGTCGTCGACAAAGCGCTGCCAGATGAAGCGGGCGAAGCTGGCGGTGCGATCGCGGTTGAACGGCTTGGCCATCGAGGTCCCTTGGATGGGCGAGGGAAGCGTGGAGCATGGGCGCGACGCCGTGGCGCTGCGCCCGTCCCGGAGGCGAACGTTACACTAGCGCATCACCACTGAACCGCCCACGCGCATGAGCCTCTGCATTCTCGTCCTGTACTACAGCCGCAGCGGCCACACCGCCCAGCTCGCGCGACTCATCGCCCGCGGCGTGGAGGAAGTCCCCGGCATGCAGGCGCGGCTGCGCCAGGTGCCGCCGGTGGCGCCGGTCACGCAGACCGCGCAGCCACCCGAGCCGGAAGACGGCGCGCCGTATGCCACCCGCGACGATCTGCTCGACTGCGCCGGCCTTGCGCTGGGCAGCCCGACCCGCTTCGGCAACATGGCCGCACCGTTGAAGTACTTTCTCGACGCCACCGGCGCGGAGTGGGCCAGCGGCGCGCTGGTCGGTAAGCCGGCAGCCGTCTTTACGTCCACCAGCACCATGCACGGCGGCCAGGAATCGACCCTGCTCAGCATGGCCCTGCCCCTGCTCCACCACGGCATGCTGCTGCTCGGGCTGCCGTACACGGAACCTGCCCTGAGCTCCACGCTGTCCGGCGGCTCGCCCTACGGCGCCAGCCATGTGGCCGGCCCGAATGGCGACAATGCCATCACCGAGCACGAACGCGAACTGGCGCGTGCGCTCGGTCGCCGCCTCGCCGACACGGCACGCAAGCTGGCGGCCGGTGCATGACGGCCGCGTCCACACCGCTGCGCCCGGTCTACCGCGTCGGCCTCGCCGCGTGGGCCGGGCTGCTCATCCTGCAGCTGATCTGGCACGCCTGGCTGGTACCGCCCGAGCGCATGCCGCTCACCTTGGTGCTGACGATCACCGTGCTGCCGCTGTTGCTGCCGCTCACCGCCCTGCGCAACGTCCGCCGCGCCCTGCTCTGGGTCGGCGTGCTCAGCCTGTTCTACTTCTGCCACGGCGTCGCCGAAGCGTGGAGCTCGAGCACCGAACGCTGGCTGGGTGTGGTCGAGATTGCGCTCACCCTGCTGCTGATCGGCGCACTGGGCGCGGGAGTAACGCGCAAGCGGGGCTAGCGCGATTCCAACCGACACAGGCGCAGTCCGAAGGAGACATCGGCGCCCCCGCGGGTGCGCTCCATGGCGCTAGCCACCGGAACACATGCCTGCAAGCTGTGCCCAGGAAGCCAGCGCAGCAGCGTCGCGAGATCGTCGCCGGCATCGTCGCGCAACACCGCATAGAGCGGCCCGCGATGCGCGGCAATCTTATCCCGCACCCGCTCTCCCAGCACGCGTCCGACGGCTTGACGGGTGAGCCAGGTGATTCCCACGAAGCGCGCGTCGGCCGCATCAGGAATGAACGGGATGACATAGGCGTTGGGCTGCCCCAGCACCACCACCAGGCTTCCCGGCTCCACCGCAGGCGCGCGGACACTGAATGCCTCGCTTGCATAGCGGGTGTGCCCCCATTGCGGAACGTGAGTGGCTGCAGCCGCAGCGATACACAGCATCACCAGCGCCCAGCGCCCCGGTGCCGAAGGTGTCGTCGTCTGCAGGGAAGGCACCCAGGCCTGCCAGGCCATCAGCATCAGGACACCGGAAAGCACTTCAATTGCGATCGCGTACCGCAGGATCGAGAACAGCACCAGCCAGGCGACGTACGACAGCCCGACGAATAGCGCAATCAAGCGGACCTGCGGTTGAACCGGTGCGCCGCGGCGGGCACCGCGCACCCCCGCCACCATCAAGGCCACCACCGACGCCAGCGCGAGCGCGTAACGTGGGTCGGCAAAGCGCTCTTCGGTGACCAACGATTGCGTCGACACAAGCCAGTAGAAGGGATAACCCAGCCACTGCAGGATCCCGTGCGGCAGGAACCTGGGGTCGGTACCGCTGGCGGCGGGCACCCACGGCGAATGGAACACCTGATTGAACAACGGAAACACCGGGTTGCCGGTGAGCTGGTAAAGACGCCATCCCCACCAACCATAAGCCAGCGCGAATCCTGACGCGGCAGCCGCTGAAAACACCGCCGCAAGCGACCACGCGGGCCGGCGCACTCCACGCATGATCAGGAGCGCCAGGATCAGCCCCGGTACGTACACGATAGCCGTCGGTTTCAGACCAGCGGCCACGCCACACAGGGCTCCGGCGCCGACAACCCGCTTCCACAAAACCCGCTCATCGCCCACCGAGGGAAGCAGCAGATAGAGCGCGCCCAACACCAGCAGTGCCAGAGGCATTTCGTTGGAACTTAGTCCGGCCTGCGACAGCGTCATGCTGCCGGAGACGCCCAGTAACCAGACGGCCGCGTCGATCAAGCCAAACGGCCGGTGCTGCAGCGCTGCCAGCCGCGCCACGATTCGGCCAACCACCCACACCACGCCGCCGAACCACAGCCCCTGGCAGGCAGCGAGCAAACGCGGCATCTGCCGCAGCGGCCCAGTACCGAGCGAGTAGTACGGAAGGTCGAGCAGCGGGTTGAAATAGCCCTGCAGGCTGGCGGGTGCGAGGTCGATACCCAACCGGCCGTGCAACAGCGCCCAGGCGTTGTAGAGGTGGTAATTGCGCAGATCCCAGCTGGCATCCTGGCCGCGCGTGACCGCGTACCAGGCGCCGAGCAGCAGACATGCAACCAGGCCCGGCCACGAGCCGGCCAACCGACGCCAGCTCATCGAGTGCAAGCCGGGTTTTGCCATACCGCCGCATCGGCTGAAGGGACCGCCAGATAGGCCAGGTATTTCGCCTCACGTCGCCCCATCGTCACCGTGTCCAGTACCAACCCGCAGACCAGAAACACGCTGCCCAGAAGCGCCAGCGCAGCACTCAGGATCGCCGTCGGAAACCGCGGAACCAGGCCCGTGAGCAGGTACGTCTTGAACAACGGAAGGGCCAGGCCGATCGAAAGTGCAACGCAAGCCACACAGGCCATGGAAAAGAAGGCGAGCGGCCGCCCATTCTTGGTGAGCTTCAGGATCGTCATCAGGATCTGCCAACCATCACTCCACGTCCGCAGCTTGCTCTGCGAGCCCTCCGGGCGGGCCTTGTAGCGGCTCGGCACTTCCACCACCGGCATACGCAATTCCAGCGCATGCACTGCGAGTTCCGTTTCGATCTCGAACCCCCGCGCCTGCATCGGGAACGACTTGACGAACCGCCGCGAGAGCACCCGGTAACCGGAGAGCATGTCGGCAAACGTATTACCAAAGATCCAGCCGGCCAGGCCGGTGAGCAGGCGGTTGCCGAGCACATGGCCGCGGCGATACGCGGCGCTGTCATCGTTGACGCGGCGGGCCACCACCACGTCACGCTGCTCGCCCCACAATTGGCCTACCAGCGCCGGGGCATCCGCGGCCTCGTAGGTGGCGTCGCCGTCGACCATCACGTAAACGTCGGCGTCGATGTCGGCAAACATCCGCCGCACCACGTAGCCCTTTCCCTGCATGGGCTCACGCCGCACGACCGCCCCCGCTGCGCGCGCCACCTCGGCCGTGTCGTCAGTGGAGTTGTTGTCGTAGACGAAAACCTTCGCTGACGGCAGGGCGGCGGCAAAGTCGCGCACGACGGTGGCGATGGTTGCCCCCTCGTTGAAACACGGGATCAGTACGGCAATGCGCGGTGCCATCGGTTCGTTCATGGCGCTTCCTTCGGCCAATAAAAATATCTGCCTAGTGTAATCAGCCAGAAGGCGGTCCACGCGCAATAGCGTGCCTATACTCGAGGCTCTCCCAGCAGGAGACGGCCATGAGCTTTCTGCAGGATGCGCCACGACTGCATCACCCCTACCGCGACGACCACGTGCTGCGCGGCCTGCTCGATCGCGTCGTGCCGGTCGACCGCCGCGCGGAGCTGGACCGCGACCTCGATGCCCTGGCCGACTACACGCTGATGGCGTGGCAAAGGATGGGCCAGAGTACGCGGCGCAAGCCGGTGCTGACGGGCTGGGACGCATGGGGACGGCGGGTCGATCGCATCGAACTGACCGACGCCTGGCTCGAGGGCCCGGGCATCACCACACGCCATGCGGTGCTTGCCGCGGGGCACGAGGCGCATCCGGACGCGCGCCTCGAGGCCTTCGCGCGGGTCTACCTCTATCACCTGGCGAGCGAGTTCTACACCTGCCCGCTGGCCATGACCGACGGCGCCGCCACCGCGCTGAAGGCCTCGGGTAACGCCGCGCTGATCGAACGCGCCTTGCCGCACTTCCTCAGTCGCGACCCCGCCACGTTCTGGCTCAGCGGCCAGTGGATGACCGAGACCGCCGGTGGCTCGGACGTGGGCCGTACGGAGACGCTGGCGCGCCGCGACGACGACGGACAGTGGCGACTGTACGGCCGCAAGTGGTTCAGCTCGGCAGTGGTCGGCGAGGCGGCGCTGGCGCTGGCCCGGCCCGAGGGTGCCGGCGCCGGTACCACGGCGCTGGCGCTGTTCTACGTGGAGACGATGGAGGGCGCGCAGCGGCGTCCCGAGCTGGTCATCGATCGCCTGAAAGACAAGCTCGGCACCCACGAGCTGCCGACGGCGGAGATCCATCTCGACGGTCTGCCGGCCTGGCCGGTGGGTGAGCTGGCGCACGGCGTGCGGCAGGTCGCGCCGATGCTCAACGTCACCCGTACGTGGAACGCGATCTGTGCGATCGCCAGCATGGCGCGGGCGATCGCCCTGGCCCGCGATTACGCCGCCCGGCGCAAGGCGTTCGGTCGCCGGCTGATCGACCACCCCTTGCACGCGCAGACCCTGGCCGGCATGCAGGCCGAGTTCGATGGCGCCTTCGCGCTGGGCTTCGAGGTGGCCCATCTGCTGGGCCGTGTCGAGCAAGGCGCAGCTGACACACACGAGCCGGCGCTGCTACGCCTGCTCACGCCGCTGGCCAAGCTGTGGACCGGCAAGCTTGCCGTGAAGCTGTGCTCCGAGGCGCTGGAATGCTTCGGCGGCGCCGGCTACATCGAGGACACCGGCCTGCCGCAGTTGCTGCGCGACGCGCAGGTCTACCCGATCTGGGAGGGCACCACCAACGTATTGTCGCTCGACGCGCTGCGCGGCATCGGTGACGGGCTCGGCGCCTTGCGCCACGCGATCACTGGATGGACGCGCGAGGCCGGCGATGCGGCCGCTGCACAGGCCATCCATGCGGCGCTGGATACCGCCAGCGCCTTCCTCGACCGCCAGGGCGATGGTCGCGATGCGCTGGAGGCCGGTGCACGCGGATTGGCCCTGACGCTGGCGCGCTGCGCCGCGGCAGCTCTGCTCGTCCGCCAGGCCGGCTGGGCCACTGCACGAGGCGACCGACGGCCTGCCGCCGCGTTGCGGCGCTTCCTGGAGCACGGATTGGTGCGTCTGCACGGGTCCGATCGCGACGATACGGCCGCGCTGCTGGGTGGCTGAGCCAGGCGCGGCGCCGAAGCATTGGGAGCCGCGCCGCCGCACGGGCTAAAATGCGCCGATCCCCTCCAGCGGCGCAGCGACCATGCAGCATCTGACCATCGTCACCACCGGTGGCACCATCGACAAGATCTATTTCGACGACAAGTCGGACTACAAGATCGGTGCGCCGCAGATCGGCGACATCCTCGGCCAGCTCGGGGTGGCGTTTCAGTACGACGTGATCCCGATCCTGCGCAAGGACAGCCTGCACGTCACCGACGAGGACCGCGCACTGATCCGCTCCACCATCGAGGCGCAGCCGCATCGCCACGTGCTGGTGACCCACGGCACCGACACCATGGTGGAAACGGCCAAGGTGCTGGCGGGCATCCCGGGCAAGGTCATCGTGCTGACCGGGGCGCTGAACCCGGCGCGCTTCCAGGGTTCCGATGCGGTGTTCAACATCGGCTGCGCCGTGGCCGCCGTGCAGACCCTGCCGGACGGCGTGTACATCACCATGAATGGGCGCGTGTGGGACCCGTCGAAGGTGCGCAAGAACCGCGACGCAAATCGTTTCGAACCGGTCGGCTGAGGCTCACCGCCTCGGTCCTCTCGCGAAGCGCGCCCAGTCATCCGCCGCACCAAAAAGAAAACCCCGGCCGAAGCCGGGGTTTCCGTTTTACACCTCACACGCTGATCGTGAGGATCAGTTGACCGTCGTGGTCAGGGTGACGCCAGAGAACGTCTGGTACGCACGCACGTTGAAGTAGTACGTGGTGGCGCTACTCGGCGTGAAAGTGCAGCTCTCGTTGTTGCCGGTCTTGTACGGACGGCAGTTGTAGCTCGAGGTCGTCGGCGCACTGCCCGCCTTCACGTACAGATCCGCATCGCCAGTACCGCCGGAGATCGAGATGGTCACCGTGTGACCGGCAGCGACAGCCTGGGTGTAGGTCGTGGAAACACCACCCGTGTTCACCGTCGGCAGGCTGACCGAACCGCCGGTGCCACCACCGCCACCACCGCCGGTGGAGTAGGAGGCCTTCACCGTGACGCCGGAGTACGCCGCGTAGCCGTGCACCTTCAGGTAGTACTTGCCCGCCACCGGCGAGGCGACGGTGCAGCTCTCGGAGTTGCCGGTCTTGTACGGACGGCAGTCGTAGCTGCTGGTGGTGGGCGCGCTGCCTGCCTTGGTGTACAGATCGGCATCGCCGGTACCACCGGAGATCGACATCACCAGGTTGGTCGCACCGGACGGCACGGTGATGAAGTAGTCGTTGTCAGCGCCGGTCGCAGCGCTGACGCCGGTGACGGCCACGTTGTTCTGCAGCTCGGTGGTGCCACCGCCGCCGCCACCGCCGCCGCCGCCCGGGCAGGTCACACCCACGCCATTGAACGCGGTCACCACGTCATTGGAGCTGTAGCCCAGGTCGGTCGCAGCCGACTCCACGCCGCAGGCGCCGGAGTTGAAGGTGGACGTTGCGGTCCAGTACGACTTGTTCGCCAGGGCGAACACCTGGAAGGCCTTCTTCACGTCCCAGCCGCTGGTCTTGGCCAACAGGCAGAACGCCTTGTTGTACACGCCCGAGGAGTAGTGCACATCGAGGCTGGAGGTGTAGTCCGCGGCGTTGTCGATCGAACCGCCATCCTGCGGCGGGTTGCACATGTAGCGCAGCGCATCGCCGATGCCGGCGCTGGTCTTGACGATGTCGCGCCCCACCAGGAAGTCGGCGGCGCCACGGTCGTAGAACTCGGCCGCTTCACCGGCGATGTCCGAGTACGCCTCGTTCATGCCGCCGGACTGGCCGGTGTACTGCAGGCCGGAGTTCTGCTCGGTGTAGCCATGGCTGATCTCATGGCTGGTGACATCCAGCGATACCAGGGGGTAGAAGGTGCTGGCACCGTCACCGAAATACATCGCGGTGCCGTCCCAGAACGCGTTCTCGTAGTTGCTCTTGTAGTGCACGTTCATGCGCAGCTTCATGTTGAGCGGCGCGGCGCCGGTGTAGGCCAGATACATGTCATGCACCACGCCACCGAAATGGTGGGCGTCGTTCACCGGCGAGTAGGCGCCGTTGATCGCGTCGGTGTTGCTGTTGGGGCAGGTGAAGCTGACGATGGAGCCGCCGCTGGTGCCGTGGTTGAGGTTGTAGGTCACCACGTTGGTGTTGTTCAGCGTGCAGGTGCTGCCGGACTGGGTCACGTCCAGCGCGGCGTAGTCGGTGCCGTAGATGTACTGGCCGGTCTTCTGGTTGCCGCCCGGGCCGGTGGCCGAGGCGTAGGTCAGGCCGTTCCAGCTCTGGATCACTTCGCCGGTGTTGGCGTCGACGATCGCGGTGGGACGCGACGGCTGTCCGTTGCCGCTGACCACGTACGAGGTGCGGTAGACCAGGCGCGCCGGGCCGTTGTCCTGCGGATAGACGAACAGGTCAGCCTGCGGGTTGCTGATCTTCGCGCCGCCGACCAGTGTGGTGTGCGCGTGGCTCTTCAGTGCGTCGATGGCCTTGGCGGCGGTGAGATGCGGCGTGACCGACACCAGGTCCGAGTCGAGGTTCTGTGCCAGGTCACCGGTGGCACGCAGGGCGTTGCCATTGGCGTCCTCCACCACGGCCACGCTGCGGCCGTACACCGGCACGCCGCGATACATCTGCTGTTGGCGGACGACGTGGCGACCATTGGCCACGGCGACCGAACTGCGCGCGACCAGCGCGCTGTTCGCGCCAAGGCCGAGGTGCGTCGAAAGGGACGCGGCCGGGACTGCTCCCAGATTCTGTGCGTGGAGGCTGTGCGTGGTGGCGGCCGTGGCTACCGAGGCGGTGGCCATGCCGATTGCGGCGACCAGTACTTTCAAGCGAAGACTGCTCTGCATTGCTGACTCCTGGACATTATTGGGACGAACGGACCCTATGCGGCCGCATCGACCCCATTTATGAGTGACCGCAGAAAACTGCGGCTCCATACTTCGTTGGATTGTCTAGCGATGCCTGTCGACCCGCCTGCGGCCTCCCCCGTTGCTTCCTTTCAGAGCGCGCGGCGAACCATGAGACGGCTGCCGAAATTTCCTACGGCAACCACAGGATCATCCGTCAACCTCCCCGCCAACGGACTGACTGACCATAGGCGCCCCGGATGACCGCAACAAGGTGAATAATTCCTATGGGGACAGTCACTTGAGTCGACTCGACCGACGAGCGATCAGCTGAAAATTCAGCTACTGCAAGCTCTTGCGCGCATTTTCTTGCACGCCGGATGCCTCGTTCGCGCCTCTACGCAGACCTCGATCGGGCGTCAAACTTGTGACCCCCGTCAAGCGCATGACGCACTCGCACCGCCGCCATAAAAAACGGCCCCGGTCATCCTTGACCGGGGCCGCGGGACTTCAGGTGCAGCCGCCTATCTCCAGCGGCCTTCACGCACGATGGTGATGACTCAGTTCCAGGTCGCCTTGAGCGTGACGCCCGAGAACGCGCTGTAGCCGTTGAGCATGATGTAGTACGTGCCGGTGGACGGCGACGCCACCGTGCAGCTCTCGCTGTTGCCAGTCACGTACGGACGGCAGTCGTAGCTGCTGGTGGTCGGCGTGGCGCCGAACTTCACGTACAGGTCTTCGTCACCCGTGCCACCGGAGGTGGTGATCGCCAGGTTGGTCGCTCCGGCCGGGATCTGCACCGTGTAATACAGCTTGGCGTTCGTTGCACCGGAGAGCCCGGTCACCGGCACGCCGTTCTGCAGCACGTTGCTGCCGCCGCTACCGCCGGTGCTCCAGGTCGCCTTGATGGTCACGCCGGAGAAGGCCGAGTAACCATGCAGCTTGACGTAGTAGGTACCCGCCTGCGGCGAGGCCACCGTGCAGCTTTCGTTGTTGCCGGTGACATACGGACGACAGTCGTAGCTGCTGAGGGTCGGGGCAGAGCCGAACTTGGTGTACAGGTCCGCATCGCCCGTACCACCGGAGCTGGCAATCACCAGGTTGGTCGCGCCAGCCGGCACCACCACCGTATAACTGAGATCCGCGCCGGTGGCTGCCGCCTGCCCCGTGAGGGCAACGCCGTTCTGCAGCTGGCTACCACCGCCGCCGCTTCCGGCCACCGTCACCGACTGCGTCTTGGTGTTGGTGGCGCCACTGTTATCAGTGACCGTCAGGGCGACGCTGTAGGTGCCGGCGGCCGCGTAGGTGTGACTCGGGTTAGTGGCGGTGGACGTGCCGCCATCGCCGAAGTTCCATGAACGCGACGCGATGGAGCCATCACTGTCGGTGGAGCTGTCGGTGAAGCTCACGCTGAGCCCGCTGACGCTGTCGCTGAAATTCGCCACCGGCGGCACATTGGTGCTGCCGCCACCGCCGCCCACGTCAGCGATCAGCTTGTTGATGATCAGGCTGCCGAAGCCAGTGGCGAAGTCGTAACCCACCCCTGCGGTTTCCCCGCTGTTGTTGCCCGAGGTGACGTCATGGAAGTCGGCCAACGGCAACTGATAGATCAGCGGCGCCGCGAAGCCGATGCTGCTCCCCTTGGCAGCCAGCACCCGCGACCAGATGCCTGAGAAGATCGGCGCCGCCAGCGAGGTGCCGCCGATCTGCTGGGTGGCGCCGCTGACGATCACCTTCGCACCGGAGTTGGGACTCGCATCGAAAGCGATGTCAGGCACGCCGCGCTTGCTGCCCGAGACCACGCCGGACTGCCAGGTGGGCTGCGGCTCGAACAGGCTGGGGCTGCCACCGGTAGCGCCCTCGTTCGCCGACAGGTCGTTCCACACCACCTCGCTGGTCCAGGTCGTGGTGGACGCGTTCAATGTGGTGCCGCCCACCGCGACGACGTAGGGCGAGCTGGCCGGATAACTCGGCGTGATGCCACCGTCACCGCACTCGTCGGCACCGGAGTCGCCCGAGGACACCGAAAAGGTCTGACCCTGTGCCACGGCCTGCTGGAAGGCCTGATCGTCGGCCGCCGCCGAACCATCCTGCTGGGTGGCAGTCTCGCACTCGCCCAACGAGACGTTGATGATCTTGACCTGGTTGTCCGAGACGATCTTGTTGATGTCGGCGGTGAGGTTGGCGTTGGACAGGGTCGGGATGTTGTAGAAGATGATCCCGCCGACCTGGCCACCGGCCGCGCCGACAATGTCCTGGCTGTCCAGGTTCCATTCGCCCAGCCCGCTGGTATCGGTGCTGGTGCCGTTGGTGTTGATGGTCTGCGTGGTGACGGTCGGCAGGCCATTCTGCGAAGTGAAGCTGTTTAAGTCGGTGATCGTCTGGGTGATCTTGCCCTGGGTGATGATGCCTACCGTGACACCCGCGCCGGTGGTCTGTCCGGAGCCGCCATAGATCGCCGAGAACTCGGTTGGGTTATGACCTGTGATGGCCTGGGGGGTGAGCCCGCTCTGCAGCTTCATGAAAGTGTGCGGCCGGTGCACGTCCTGCAGGCCGATCACCGACAGCACGCTGTCCTTCAGCGCCGACGGAATGTTGATCTCGCTGGTGTTGGCGAAGCCTTCCCGGCCGCGTGCCGTGCGCACATGGGCGAACGTGGTGCTGAAGGCCGCCTTGACCACGTCTGCGGTACCGTCCGCCGATACCAGCATATTGTTCGACGCCACCACCACGTTGGAGAAGCCCGCCGCCTTGAGGTAGGCCACCACAGCTTGCGCCTGATTAGCCGTCGGCGAATGCTGCGCACGGAATTCGGCGGGGGTCATCGTACGCTTGGCGATCAGCAGGCTGGGGTTGCGGGCGGCGGCCAGGAAGGCGTGCAGTTGACTCTGGTTGCGCAGCTTCAGCGCCACTTCGATGTGCATGGGCTGCGAGGCGGCAACGGCACCCGTCACCACGTCGCCCTGATGCAGGGCGAGTGGACCGGCCACCTTCACCATGGTGTTGCTGCCCGCCGCGAACGCGGCCGGCGCGGCGACCACGGCGATCGCCGCGGCCAGCGCCTTCAGTCGAAAATTCACTGCCATGTGTAGCTCCTGGTTTTTTAGGGGCGCAACAGCCCGATGCGGCCGTAAGACCCCATGAACAATTCGCCGCATTGCGGTGCGGCTCCGAGTACGGATGGTGTGATGCGATGCCTGTCGATCGACCGCCGCCGGCGCTTGTCATTCCATGACGGGGCGACACGCGATCCAGGAGTCGAAAGCAGCGTCGCTGCCGGCTGATTCCACGGGATCAGTCGCTGGTCTCCTGACCAACGAATGGCCGGGACATTAGGACCTGCTTTTCAGGCCAACAAGCGGGAAAATTTCTTATGGGGAGTGACGTAAGTCACGAACGCAAAATCTTTCGCGCTCAATTACTTAGAGTGTAATTTCTTGCGTCAAAAAGCGCATCAAATTGCGCCCGTGCCGTTTTCGGAAACCACTTCTGAAAAGCGCCTCCGCGATGCCCCCCCAGCATGCTCAGAGCATGCCGGTCTCGAGCTTGGCCGCGTCGGACATCATCGAGTGATTCCACGGCGGATCGAACACGAGATCCACGTCGGCCTCGGCGACGGTGGGAATGAGCTCGAGCTTGGTACGCACATCGTCGACGAGGATGTCACCCATGCCGCATCCCGGCGCGGTGAGCGTCATCTTGACGTACACCTTGCGCTGCTCGGCCGCGGTGCTTTCCAGGCTCACGTCGTAGACGAGACCGAGCTCGACCACGTTGATCGGGATTTCCGGATCGAACACCGTGCGCAGTTGCTGCCACACGAGTTTTTCGACGTCATCATCGCTGGCGTCGTCCGCCAGCTCGATCGCCGGTGGCGGCTCCTTGCCCAGCGCGTCGGCCTCGCTGCCGGCGATGCGGAACAGGTTGCCTTCCACGTACACCGTGAAGCTGCCGCCCAGCGCCTGGGTGATGTAGCCGATCTGGCCGGCCGGCAGCACCACCGTCTCGCCCTGCGGCACCATCACCGCGGTGCAGTCCCGCTCGAGGGTGAAAGGTTCGCTGCTCAGACTGAAACCGCTCATGCCTATCCTGCCGATGCCGTGAACGCGTGCCCGTGGCGCGCCGAATTGCCCATTATGCCGCCCACCCCGACCGGCTGCCCAATGCAGATCGGGCTGGCGGGCCCGGGAATCAAGGCACGGGGCCGCTCCCACCCGCACGCGTTATCATCCGCGCTTTGCCTCAGGCCCGCTGCACGATGCTGCCTTCCCTTCGGCGCGCTGCGCCATGACGCGGCGCCGCCGCATGTTCGCCAATGCCTTCGCAGCGATCAGCGCAGCCATGCTCGGCCTCGCCGCCGGCGCGCTGTGGATGTTGCCGACGGCCTACCTGCGCAGCTCCCTGCCCTGGCTCGCGGTGCCGCTGGGGGCGCTGCTCGGCTGGGCGATCGCCCATTGGGTGCTGCCACGGCGGGGCGCGGCGCTGCTGGCGGCACTGGCCACCCTGCTCGCGGCCTCTTACGTGAGCGCGTTGATCGCCGCCGCCCGGCTCGCCGGGAACATGGACATGGGCCTTATCGAAGCCATGCGTATTGCTGGCGCGGGCATGCTGTGGTCGCTGATGCGCCTCTCGCTCGACGTCGCCCAACTGGCGTGGTTCGCCGCAGGGGCCGCCGTGGCGGCATGGACGGCGCGCCGCAGCATCGGGCGCTGAACGCGCCCTGCCCTCAGCTCTCTAGCGCCTTCAGCGCCGCCACCAGCTCGCCGGCCGCGGCCTGTCCGTCGCCGTACAGCATGCGGGCGTTGTCGGCGTAGAACAGCGCGTTCTCGATGCCGGCGAAGCCGGTGCCTCGGCCGCGCTTGATCACGATGACGTTCTTCGCCAGCGACACGTCGAGGATCGGCATGCCGTAGATCGGCGAGGCCGGATCGGTCTTGGCCACCGGGTTCACCACGTCGTTGGCGCCGATCACCAGCGCCACGTCGGTGTTGGGGAACTCGGGGTTGATGTCGTCCATGTCGGCGATCAGGTCGTACGGCACACCGGCCTCGGCCAGCAGCACATTCATGTGGCCCGGCATGCGCCCAGCCACCGGGTGGATGGCGAATTTCACCTTCACCCCGCGCTCGATCAGCAGCTTGGCGAACTCCCACACCTTGTGCTGCGCCTGCGCCACGGCCATGCCGTAGCCGGGCACGATCACCACGCGCTCGGCGTACGCCATCATCACCGCCACGTCGCTGGCCTCGATCGGCTTCTGGCTGCCGGTAATGGCCTGCGCCTCGCCGCCGGCCGCCACGCCGAAGCTGCCGAACAGCACGTTGCCGATCGAGCGGTTCATCGCCTTGGCCATCAGCTGGGTCAGCAGCGTGCCAGCCGCGCCGACCACGGTGCCGGCGATGATCATCGCCTCGTTGTCCAGCACGAAACCCTCGAACGCCACAGCCAGCCCGGTGAACGCGTTGTACAGCGAGATCACCACCGGCATGTCGGCGCCGCCGATCGGTAGCGTCATCATCAGGCCGAACGCCAGCGCCAGCGCGAAGAACGCCACGATCACCGGCAGCGTGAGGTGGCCAGCCACCAGCCAGGCGCCGCAGGCCACCGCGCCGGCCAGCACCAGCAGGTTGACCACGCGCTGGGCGGGAAACACGAAGCGCCGGTCCAGCCAGCCCTGCAGCTTGGCGAAGGCGATCAGGGAGCCCGAAAAGCTCACCGCACCGATCAGCGCACCCAGCACGCCCAGCACCAGCTGCGCCATGCCGGGCGTCGCAGTGGGATCGGCGCTGAACTTGGCGCCATCCAGCAGCACCACCGCGCTGCCGGCGAAGCCGACCAGCTCGGCGGCGCCGATCGCCGCAGCCGCACCGCCGCCCATACCGTTGTACAGCGCCACCATCTGCGGCATGTCGGTCATCGCCACACGCTTTCCGGTCCACCACGCGGTGGACACGCCCAGCAGCACCGCCACGCCGATCAGCGCACGGTTGTGGATGTCCGGCAGTGCAAAGGTGACCAGCACCGCCAGCAGCATGCCGTAGCCGGCCCATACGATGCCGCCACGCGCAGTGCGCGGCGAGCTCATGCGCTTGAGGCCCAGGATGAACAGCGCGGCGGCAATGAAGTAGCACGCCTTGATCAGGGTCGGCAGCCAGCTCATCAGTGGCTCCCTGGCTTGGTTGCGCCCGGCTTGCTGGACTTGAACATCTCCAGCATCCGCTCGGTCACCACGTAACCGCCGGCCGCGTTGCCGGCGCCCAGCAGCACGCCGATGAAGCCGATCACCGTCTCGAAGGTGGTCTGCGCGTGGCCTAGCGCGATCATCGCGCCAACCAGCACAATGCCGTGGATGAAGTTCGAGCCGGACATCAGCGGGGTATGCAGGATCACCGGCACGCGGGCGATGATCTCGTACCCGGTGAACGCGGCAAGCATGAAGATATACAGCGCCAGGAAACCGTCGATCATGACCCCTCCCTGCCCGAACGGCGTGGTTTCCGCATCATACGGTTGCCCGTCAACGCGTGCGAGCCTGCCGCGTTGAGTGCGGGGAGCGAACCGATGGCGCCACGCCAGGCCCCGCCGGACACCGTGGATGTGGAGCCGATGAACAGCCTTGCCATGCCGATGACCGACAACGCGCTTGCCGACGAGGCTGGCGAACGCAGCGTGCCGGCCACGCTGGACGCCTTCCTGGCGCAGGTGGAACGGCGGGCGTTTCGCATGGCTGAACTGCAGCTGGGCCATCGGGAAGACGCGTTCGACGCCGTGCAGGACGCCATGCTGCGGCTGGTGCGGCACTACCGCGACAAACCGGCCAGCGAATGGACTCCGCTGTTCTGGGGCATCCTGCGCCGGCGCATCGTCGACCTGCAGCGGCGGCGCAAAGTGCGCTCCATCGTGGTCGGCTGGCTCGGGGGCGGCCGCGACGGCGACGGCGACGAACTGCCGACGTGGGAGCCGGCCGACACCGGCCCCGGGCCGCAGGACCGGCTGCAGGACGCCCAGTCGTGGCGCGACATGTCCGCCGCGGTCAAGAACCTGCCGCAGCGCCAGCGCGAAGCATTCATGTTGCGTGTGCTCGAAGGCCTGGACGTGGCCGAGACCGCCCGCGCCATGGGCTGCTCCGAAGGCAGCGTGAAAACCCACCTGTCGCGCGCCATGCATCACCTGCGCGACCAACTGGAGGAATGGCGATGACTTCGCCCGACGAACGCCTCGAACAGCGCGCCCGTGCGCTCTACCGCCAGGCGGCCCAGGAACTGGACCCCGCCATGACCGGACGCCTGCGCGCCGCGCGGCACGATGCGCTGCAGCCGGCGCCCCCCGCGCGCCGTGCCGCCCGCCTGTTGCTGCCCGCCGGCGCGTTCGCGGCGGTGGCGCTGGCTGCCCTGATGACGTGGCCGACGCACCGCGGCATCCCGGTGCAGGTCGCGCCACCCGTCGCCAGCAACGTGCTGGCGCAGGAGGACAGTGACCTGCCGCCGGATGCCGACAGCGCCGACCCCACCCTGTACCAGAACCTCGACTTCTACGGTTGGCTGGCGGCCAACGACACCTCCGCCCCGGCGCAGCGCTGAGCCATGCATCCGTCACTACGCCACCTTGCTTCCACGCTGCTGCTCTGCGGCGGCCTGCTCGCCGGCCACGCCGGATCGCTGCACGCCCAGGAAGTCCCCGCACGCGAGGCCCACGCCGCACCCCAACCGTGGCGCACGCTCAGCGCACCGCAGCGCGCGCTGCTGGCCCCGATGCGGGACGACTGGGACACCCTGCCGCCGCGCAAGCAGGCGCACATGCTGGACAAGACCGAGCACTGGCTCACCCTGCCGCCCGAGCAGCAGGACAAGATCCGCGACCGCATCGCGCGCTGGCACGCGATGACGCCGGAGCAGCGCCACCTGGCCCGCGAGAACATGCGCAAGTTCCACGAGCTGCCGCCGGAACAGCGCGAACAGTTGCATCACGCCTACCAGCAGTTCCAGCGGATGCCGCCGGCGCAGCGCGAGAAGCTGCTGCGCAAATGGCGTTCGCAGACCATCGAGCAGCGCCAGCAGTGGTTGCGCGAGATGGGGCCAGCGCACCATCCGCGCGCGGACGGTGCCAGGCCGCCGGGCCCAGGCGGCCGCTGAAGCGAGAGGCCAAACGCAAACGCCCCGCAGATCGCGGGGCGTTTGCGTTTTCAGCGGTGCGCGACCACGCGCCGGCTCACCCGGTGAAGCGCGCCGTACCGCCGCGCGTGACGCAGCTCTTGGCGACCAGCTCGTCGGCATCGTCCGGCGCCACCGTGTCGTCCTTGATCAGCAGCTCGACGAAGTTGAACACGTTGCGTGCGTACATTTCCGACGCGTGCAGCGGCGCACCGGCCGGCAGGTTGAGCGGGCCGAGAATGCTCACGCCGCCGTGCTCCACGCGCTCGCCCGGCCGGGTCAGCTCGCAGTTGCCGCCGCTCTCGGCGGCCAGGTCCACGATCAGCGCGCCGGGCTTCATGCCGGCGACCATCGCGGCGCTGAGGATCTTCGGCGCGGGACGGCCCGGCACCGCGGCAGTCGAGACGATCACGTCGACGTTCTTCAGATGATCGGCCAGCGCCTGCTGCTGCGCGGCGCGCTCCTCGGCGGACAGCTCGCGCGCATAGCCACCGCTGCCGGCGGCACTGACGCCGAGCTCCAGGAATTTGGCGCCCAGCGACTCCACCTGTTCGCGCGTTTCCGGGCGCACATCGTAGCCTTCGGTCTGCGCGCCCAGCCGACGCGCCGTGGCGATCGCCTGCAGCCCGGCCACGCCGGCGCCGATCACCAGCACGCGCGACGGGCGGATGGTGCCGGCGGCGGTGGTGAGCATGGGAAAGAATTTCGGCGCCGACTCGGCCGCGATCAGCATGGCGCGATAGCCGGCCACCGCCGCCTGCGAACTGAGCACGTCCATCGCCTGCGCGCGAGTGGTGCGCGGCAGCAGCTCCAGCGCGTAGGCGGCCAGCTTGCGGGCCGACATCGCGGCGATGCGCGCGGCCGCGCCGTAGGGGCGCAGCTGGCCCACCAGCACGGCACCTTCGCGCAGGTCGGCGATGGCGCCATCGGCCGGCGGCAGCACGCAGGCCAGCACGTCGGCCTGGGCGCAGACCTCGGCGGCGCTGGCGAACTCGGTATCGGCATACAGCGCATCGGGGAAGCCCGCCGCGGCGCCGGCATCGCGCTCCAGCAGCACGCGCCAGCCGCGGCCGCGCATCTTCTTCGCCATCTCCGGCGTGATCGCCACCCGCCGCTCGCCGGCGGCGGTCTCGCGCAATGCGCCCACGGTGATCGCCATCGTGCATGCCCTGTTGGATAGGTCACGGCATCGTAGTGCGGCCACCGGCGCTTGGCGACTGCGCCCGCCCCGGCGCGGGATGAACGCGCCGGCCGCGCGCAGTAGACTGGCCCGCCAACGGTCGCCCGTGAGTGCCCCGCGGGGTCACGCGGAGACCTCTTGATGGCTGCCACGATCCTGCCTGTCGACGAACTGCTGCACCTCGCGCGCGCCGCGCGCCAACGCGCCTACGCCCCCTATTCCCGCTTCCAGGTCGGCGCGGTCGTGCTGACCCACGACGGCCGCCGCTTCGACGGCTGCAACGTGGAGAACGCTGCCTACGGCCTGTGCAATTGCGCCGAGCGCACCGCGCTGTTCGCCGCCGTGGCGGCCGGTTGCCAACCCGGCGACTTCGCCGCGCTGGCGGTGGTGGCCGACACGCCCGGCCCGGTCAGCCCCTGCGGCGCCTGCCGCCAAGTGATGGCCGAACTGTGCCACCAGGCGATGCCCGTCGTGCTGGGCAACCTCGGCGATCAGGTGCAGGAAACCACGGTCGCCAGACTGTTGCCCGACTCGTTCAAAATGCTCCCGCCTTGCTGAGTACCCCGATGCCTCCCTCACCCGCCGATGCGCTCGCCCTGCTCCACCGTCGCCATTCGCCGCCGTCACGCCAGCTCGGCGAACCGGCGCCCGATCCGGGCACGCTCACCGCGCTGCTGGAGGCGGCGATCCGCGTGCCTGATCACGGCAAACTGGTGCCTTTCCGGCTGGTCACCCTGCGCGGCGAGCACAAGCGGCGCTTCGGCGAACGGCTGTCCGCGCGGGCCATCGCGCGCAACCCGGAACTGTCCGAGGCCAAGCGCGAAAAGGAGCGGCTGCGCTACACCTTCGCGCCACTGGTGATCGTCGTGGTCAGCCGCATCGACCCCACCAGCTCGGTGCCGCCGCTGGAGCAGCAGCTCAGCGCCGGCTGCGTGGCCTACAACCTGTTGCTCGGTGCCGAAGCGCTGGGCTTCGGCGCGCAGTGGCTCACCGGCTGGGCCGCCTACGACACCGAGGTCGCCTCGCTGCTGGGGCTGGCCCAGCACGAGCAGGTGATCGGCTTCGTGCACCTGGGCACGGTGCAGATGGAGGTGCCCGACCGCGAGCGCCCGGCGCTTGCCGAACTGCTCAGCGACTGGAGCGACCCGGCGTGAGCGCCGTCGTCGGCCACCCGTCGGCCCACCTCATCGACGGCAGCCTGTACGTGTTCCGCGCCTGGCACTCGATGCCCGACGAGTTCCACGATACCGACGGCCACCCAGTCAATGCCGTCCACGGCTTCACCCGCTTCCTGTGCGAGCTGCTGGAGAAGGTGCGCCCCACACGCGTGGCGGTGGCCTTCGACGCCTCGCTCACCAGCTCCTTCCGCAACGCGATCTACCCGCCGTACAAGGCCAACCGCGAACTGCCGCCGCCGGATCTGGAGCGCCAGTTCGTGCTGTGCCGCGCGATCACCGAAGCGCTCGGCGTGAACGTGATGATCGACCACAGCTACGAGGCCGACGACCTCATCGGCTCCACGTTGTGGAGCCTGCGCGGCCACGGCGTGCCCAGCGTGATCGTCTCAGCCGACAAAGACTTCGGCCAGCTACTGGGCGAGCACGACGAGCAGTGGGATTTCGCGCGCAACCTGCGCTGGGGTCCGACCGGCGTGCACGAAAAACTGGGCGTGCATCCGCACCAGGTGGCCGACTATCTCGCCCTGTGCGGCGACGCGGTGGACAACATTCCCGGCGTGCCCGGCATCGGCGCCAAGACGGCGGCCGCGCTGCTCGCTCACTTCGGCAGCCTCGAGGCGCTGCTCGATCGTGTGGACGAGGTGCCGTACCTGCGCCTGCGCGGCGCAGCCACCTGCGCCGCACGATTGCGCGAACACCGCGAGCTGGCGCTGCTGTACCGGCGCATCACCCGCATCGCACTCGACGCGCCGATCGCCGACGGCGTCGATGCGCTGCGCCGCCAGCCCGCCCGCGCCGACGCGCTGGACACCCTGTGCGAACAGCTGCGCTTCGGCCCGCTCACCCGCGCCCGGCTACGCGCTCTGGCCGACGCCTGACCACCGAATCACCGCCCCCTGTAGGAGCCCGCTGGCGGGCGATGCCTTTCGCTCTAAATGTCCCATCAAAAGCCAAAGCATCGCCCGCGAGCGGGCTCCTACAGGGCGGAATTTATGGGCATGGGTAGTTGAGCGGGCGGGCGACGCCGGGCACCATGCCCGGATGAATCCCGAGACCGTGCCGACACCGCCCGACGCCCACGCCGCCGTGGAAACCCTCTATGAAGGCCGCTGGCTCAGCCTGCGCCGGCGCGGCCGCTGGGAATACGCCGAGCGCAACAATCCCGGCGGGGCGGTGATCATCCTGGCGGTGACGCCGGAGGACCACATCCTGTTCGTCGAGCAGTACCGCGTCTCCATCCTCCAGCGCACCATCGAGATGCCCGCCGGCCTGGTCGGCGACATCGCCGGGCAAGCCGACGAGAGTGCGCTGATTGCCGCCGAGCGCGAGCTGGAAGAGGAAACCGGCTACCGCTGCAGTCGCATCGAGTTCATCCACGCCGGGCCGTCGTCGTCCGGCATGAGCACCGAGATGATCGCCTTTGCCCGTGCGTGGGACCTGGTCAAGGTGGGCGAAGGCGGAGGCGATGAGAGCGAGGACATCCTCGTGCACGAGGTGCCGCGCCGCGAGGCCGGCGCCTGGCTGTTTGCGCGTGCCGCCGAAGGCTACTCGATCGACCCGAAGCTGTTTGCCGGGCTGTGGTTCCTCGAGCACGTGGGTGGTGGGGTGCGCTGAAGCGGCCGGAAAAATGTGAACTGCATCACGCATGGGTCGTGATGCTGCCCTAAAGAAATGCCGGGGCAGGTCGATTCCTAGGGCAACGCTTCCAATCCACCCGAGGGAACCCCACCCATGAAGATCCTGCTCGCCTCCGCCGTGCTGATGCTGGCCCCGCTGGCCGCCCACGCTGCCTGCGCTCCCACCGATTTCACCATCCAGGATTTCAAGGTTGCCCAGGGCGCCCGCATGTCCATGAAGGGCCAGGTGATGAACAAGTGCGCCGAGGCCGCCGCTGCGCAGATCAGCATCGCCGCGAAGGACGCCAGCGGTCGCGTGATCCAGGAGAAGAAGGGCTGGCCGGCCGGCACCACCAACATCGCGCCGGGTCAGGCGGTTGACTTCGACCTCGGCCGTCTGTTCCGCTACTCGCCGGACATGGCCACTTACACGGTGACGATCGCTTCGGTGCGCACCTGGTAAGCCGTTCCACGCATCACCACTGCCAAGTAGCGAACGGGGGCCGAGAGGCCCCCGTTTTCTTTTGTCTCGCGCGTTCTTTTGCCTCGCGCGCTGCCTCAGCGAAACGCCACGCGCCCGCGCGATGGATCCAGGCACACCACGTGCGTCGAGAAGAAACCGGTGCCGAGTACCGCATCGACACCCGGCGCCGCGAACTGGCGCAGCACGAACTCGTGCGGTCCGGCCGGCTGGCCAGCCACGTCGAACCGTTGGAAAGTGAGGCGACGCAGCAGCCACGACATCCTTGAAGCGTCCGCCGTGCGCGCCGCTGCTCCATGGCTCGCCAGATAATTGCGCGGGGACGCGGTGGGCGAAGCTCAAGCCACCGGGTTCACTCAGTTTTCGAAGTCCACAGCAGCGCGCCTCAGTTGTCCCGAGTAATCCGACATGGCGCGATTGATTGCGATCTCCCAGTTTTCTGGAGTAATTCGCTGATAGACGTTTTCACCATGCCCAGACACCTGGAACTGACGGATTGAACCGTCCTTTCTCTTGGTGGAGATCTCGGTCGATATGTCCGCGAGCATGTGTTGCGAGTAGGTGGCGGCCCGCCAGAAATCGAAGGGCATAATCACCGCGAATTTAGTGAGCTTGATGGACACCATCGGCATGTCGTCGCGACCGTGGCGGCTAGGAAGTACGCGGTAGCCAACTGCCCGCAAGCTCTGCACAACGAGTTCGCGAACTTCAGCAGGGACGTCTCCATGCTCGAGATCAACGCGAACGCCGTTGCCGCCCCTCCAGGCGCCGCCGACATTCTTCGCGAGATCGGTCGCAGACAGATGACTGTTCTCGGGAGCCTCCCGCGCATCGATCACTGCGCCAACCACTATCGGACGGCCATCAGGCTGATCCACTCGTAGCTCAGGCATCGTCAGCCTGATGGTCTGCTGCTTCACTCCGCAGCCTGATATGAGCAGCGCAAATGCAATTACCTAAATCTTGCGCATTCAACTTCCTATCATTGACGAAGCTGCAGCTTCGGCATGTGGGCCCGAATATTCGCGACCAACGCGGCGGGCGAGCCCCGCATACATCTGTATTTCCGGCCTCTCGGCGCAGGAAATGAGTCCGCACTCAGTGCAGCACGAACAACTTGTCGAAGCCGGCCACCTTGAGCGTGCTGCGCAGTTCGCTGCCGGCATTGACGATGCGGATGTCGGCGTGGTCGGCGCCAGCGTGTTCGCGCAACAGCAGCAGCATGCCCAGCGCGGAGCTGTCCATGCTGGCGACCTCGCTGAGATCGACGATGTAGCTGCGCGCGCGCGCATCGGCGCCCAGGCAGGCGTCGTGGAAATCGCGGTGCACGGAGAAGTCGAAGCGCTCGCCCAGTTGCAGGGTGAGGCAGTCGTGTTCGCTGTCGTGGTGAACGGTCAGGCTCATGGAAAATTCCTTCAGAACAGTTCGATTTCGCCGGCGTCCATCGAGCTCTGCAGCGCCGGGCCGCGCGAGCGCAGGCGCGCCTTCTCGCGCTGGATCGCCAGGCGGCTGCGTACCTGTTCGGCGCGCTCGGCGAGCACCGCCGAATCCATCGGATCGCAGGCCAGGCGCTCGATATCGCGAGTGCATTCGGCGGTCACTTCCTGCAGTTCCACCAGGCGCGTGCGGGTCTGGTTGATCAGCTGGCTCAGGATGTCCTCGAACTGCAGCGAGCGCACCGTGGTGGCCACGTCGCTGCCCAGGCCGCGGTTGATCTCCACTACCTGGTCGGCCACGGCGCTGGTGCGCGCGTCGCTTTCGGTGACGTGGGCCATCATCGCGTCGATGCCGCCCTTGGCCGACAGCGCCACGTTGAGATCCTGCGAGGCCATGGTGCCGACCAGGCCACGCAGCTGCTCCATCGCACCGCGGGCGCGCTCGACGTGGCTGCCGATCTGCTCGTTGAACTGGTTGGAGTGGCTGGCCAGGTTGCGGATCTCGCCGGCCACCACCGCAAAGCCGCGGCCGGCCTCCCCGGCGCGCGCCGCCTCGATCGAGGCGTTCAGCGCCAGCAGATTGGTTTCCTCAGCGATCGTGTTGACGTTCTTCAGCAGGCCGAACACCGCGTCCATCTCCTTCGCCATGCCGTCGATGCGGTAGACGATGCGCAGGCTCTCGCGCGACATCTGCACGATCATCCCAACGAAGTGCTCCAGCAGGTCGGAGGTGCGGTCGGCGAAGTCCTGCACCGACACCTCGCCGTTCTGCGCGCCGATGATCTGCGCCAGCAGCGACTGCTGCTGGCCAGTCTTGCGCGACAAGCCATCGAAGCCGCCGCCCAGCTCGAGCACCGCGTCGCGCAGCAGGTCCATCGCCTGGTGCAGCTCGCGGGTGGCGTGGCCGAGCTCGTCCACCAGCGCGCCGCGCACGTCTTCCAACGCCTCGCGCACCGGTGCGGTGTTCATCGCCACGGCCGTTTCGACCGGCGCGGCCGCCGGCACGCGGCGACTCTCGACGATCCACACGGCGGTGAGCGCAATCACCAGCAGTGGCGCCAGCCACACCGGATGCCAGACCAGGCACAGCAGCAGCGCCGCCGTACTGGCCAGCAGGCCGGCGACGAGACGGGAATGGAAGAAAGACATGGCAGCCATGGTTGTTCGCTCGATCACGCGCCGACGGCGCTCTTGAAGGGTTGGCGCGCCAGCGTGAGCAGGCGCGCGGCAATGTCGTCCAGCGGCAGCGCCTCACGCGCCGCGCCGAGTTTCCAGGCGGCGCCGGGCATGCCCCACACCACCGAGCTGGCTTCGTCCTGCACGAGGGTGCGGGCACCGGCCTGACTCAGTTCCAGCAGGCCGCGTGCGCCGTCGTCGCCCATGCCGGTGAGCAGCACCGCCACGGTGGAGGCGCCGGCGCTGGCGGCCATGGAGCGGAACAGCACGTCCACACTGGGCTTGTGCCGGTTCACCGGCGGGCCATCGTGCAGGCGACATACGTGCCTGGCGCCGTCCCACATCACCAGCAGATGCTGGCTGCCCGGCGCGATGTAGGCGTGGCCGGGCTGGATCGGCTGGCCGTCGTGCGCCTCGCACACGCGCATCGCCGAGCAATGGTCCATGCGCGCGGCGAACGGGCCACTGAAGGCGGCGGGAATGTGCTGGGTGATAAGGATCGGCGGCGCATCCGGCGGCATCTGTTCCAGCACCACGCGAATCGCTTCGGTGCCGCCGGTGGACGCGCCGATGGCGATCATCGGGCTGCCCGCGCGGGTGCCGGCACCACTGGCCCTTGGCAGCACCGCGTCGGCGGAGAGCCGCGGCGGCACGTCGAGCTTGCGCACCTCGGTGCGCATGCGCGGCTTGGCGCACGCGGCGGCGATCACCTTGGCACAGATCTCCTGCGCGCCCTCGGCAAAGGTATTGGCCAGGTCGCTGTTGGGCTTGGTGAAGAAGTCCACCGCGCCCAGCTCCAGCGCGCGCAGCGTCACCTCGGCCCCCTGTTCGGTCAGCGAGGACACCATCACCACCGGCATCGGCCGCAGCCGCATCAGGTTTTCCAGGAAGGTGATGCCGTCCATGCGCGGCATTTCCACGTCGAGCGTGAGCACGTCGGGGTTGAGCTGCTTGATCTTCTCGCGCGCCACCAGCGGGTCCGGCGCCGTGCCGACCACCTCGATGCGCGGGTCGCAGGAGAGCATGGTCGACATGAGCTTCCGCACCAGCGCGGAATCATCGACCACCAGGACGCGTACTCTTTCCATCTTGTCCGTTCTCTCTGCCTGCTCTTTCAACGTGTCGACACCGTGTCGCGGTGGCGTGCTTCGATGCTTTGCCGAGGTGTGCGCTACTCACTGCAGCGCCACCCTTGCCGGGCGTCATTCCCGCGAAGGCGGGAGGCGCCTTTCAACGGCGGAGTCGGTCATCCATCGTGCTCTTGCACAAGGTCAACATGGATTCCCGCCTTCGCGGGAATGACGACCGAAACTCTGAGGGTTGATTCGCAAACACCGGCTCGCCGGATGGTCGAAAAGCCCACCTCAGAACAACTCCACCTCTCCCTTTATCGGATCGTTCGCCAACTGCTTGAGGTACTGCTTCTCGCGTGCCACCAGGGCGAACTCGTCGCGCCCGCGCATCTGCCGCACGCGCACTTTTCCGCTCACTGGGAAGAACTGCACCTGGCGCGGGTACACGTCGCCCAGGTCCGAGGCGGTCACCGCCAGGCCTTCCGTGCGCAAGTAGCGCTGCACGAACTCGATGTTGCGGCTGCCCACGTCGGTCATCTGCGACAGCACGCGGCCGCCGCCGAACACCTTCACGTCCCAGTCCTCGCGCCGGCTGCCGGCCTTGAGCAGGGCGTTGATCAGGTGCTCCATCGCGTCGTTGCCGTAGCGCGCCGCGCGCCCCACGGTGGCCGACCAGCTGTCGCGCTCGGCACCGCGCTCACCACTGGGCTCGGGCAGCATGAAGTGGTTCATGCCGCCGAGCTTGAGCCGGCGGTCGTGGATGCAGGCGGAGACGCACGAACCCAGCACCGTGGAGACCAGCTCGTCCTGCCGGCTCACGTAGTACTCGCCCGGCAGCACCTTCACCGTCATCAGCGAATGGGCCGGATCCCAGAAGCGGCGCATGTGCTCGAACCCGGGCAGCACGGCACCCGCCCCGCTGCCCGGCGCCGGTGGCAGCACGGGGGCGACGGCGCTCATGGCCGTTTCCGGTAGACGGTGCGTCCGATCAGTTCGAAATCGTTGCTCAGTCCATGCATCGACTCGGAGTGGCCGAGGAACAGGTAACCCCCCGCCGGCAGCATCTGCGCATAGCGCGCGAACAGCTTTTCCTTGGTCGGCTTGTCGAAATAGATCACCACGTTGCGGCAGAAGATCGCGTCGAACGGACCTTGCATCGGCCAGTCGTGCAACAGGTTCAGCGGCAGGATGGTGACCAGCTCGCGCAGGCGCGGGTGCACCGACACCAGCCCTTCGTATTCGCCCTGTCCGCGCAGGAACCAGCGCTTGCGTCGCTCGTCGCTCACCCCGCCCAGCCGGTCCACCGCATAGACGCCCTTGCGCGCCGCTTCCAGCGCCTGGGGCGACAGATCGGTGGCGAGAATCTTCGCATCGATGGAGGCACCGCTGCGTTCGAGCGCCTCGGCCAGCACCATCGCCAACGCGTAGGGCTCCTCGCCGGTGGAACAGCCGGCCGACCAGATGCGCAGCCGATCGCCCTGCCGGCGCTTGTGCTCCAGCCACTCCGGCAGCAGCTTCTCGACCAGCAGGTCGTAGTGGTGCATCTCGCGGAAGAACGCCGTGACGTTGGTGCTGATGGCACTGGCCAGCTCGCCGAGCTCGGCCTCCGGCTCGCGCTTGAGCACCTCGCAGTAGTCGGCGAAGTCGCGCAGGCGCAGCGCGCGCAGGCGGCGCTGCAGTCGACCCTGCACCAGCTGGCGCTTCTGCTCGCTCAGTGCGATGCCGCACTGGTCGTACACGAAGCGGCGCAGGAACTCGAACTCCGCGTCACCCAGCGACGGCCCGTTCAGTGCCGAAGCCGGGGCGCCCGCCGTGACGCGATCGTCGTTCATGACGGGCACGGCCATCGATCAGAACTCCTTCCAGGCGCCAGCGTCGGCCGTCTCGGCCATCCGCGGGCTAGCCTTGGGGGCGGGCTGAGCCGGGGTGCTGCGCACCGCGGCGAACACAGCCTCGGCTTCGGCCGCCACGGTCTTGGCGCGGGTGGTGACCGACGTGGCCATGTCGCCCATGCGCTCGTCCAGCTGGAAGAAGCCCACCTGTTGAGTCAGCTCGGCGGCCTGCTCCTGCATGGCGCGGGCGGCCGCAGCGGCCTCTTCCACCAGGGCGGCGTTCTGCTGAGTCATCTCGTCCATCTGCAGCACGGCGTGGTTGACCTGGTCGATGCCGGCGGACTGCTCGGCGCTGGCCGCGGCGATCTCGGCGACTATGTCGGTGACCTTCTTCACGCTGTCGACGATCTCGGCCAGCGACTTGCCGGTCTGGTCGACCAGGCTGGTGCCGTTTTGCACCTTCTCGGCGCTGTCCTTGATCAGGCCCTTGATCTCCTTGGCCGCGCCGGCGCTGCGCTGGGCCAGGTTGCGCACCTCGGTGGCGACCACCGCGAAGCCGCGGCCCTGCTCGCCGGCTCGAGCGGCTTCCACCGCGGCGTTCAGCGCCAGCAGGTTGGTCTGGAAGGCAATCTCGTCGATCAGGCTGACGATGTCGGAAATCTTGCGGCTGGATTCGTTGATCGCCTTCATCGCGACCACTGCCTGGGTCACCACTTCGCCACCGCGCTCGGCCTGTTCGCGGGCACCGCGGGCGAGCTGGTTGGCGTGACTGGCGTTCTCGGCGTTCTGCTTGACGGTGGAGGTCATCTGCTCCATCGACGAGGCGGTTTCTTCCAGCGAGGAGGCCTGCTCCTGGGTGCGCTGGCTGAGATCGTCATTGCCGCGGGCGATCTGCTGCGCCGCCGTGCTGACTTCACCCGAACCGTTGCGCACTTCGCTGACGATCGCCGAGAGGCGCAGATCCATCGTGCGGAACGCGTCGAGCAGCTCGCCCAGCTCGTCCTTGCGATTGACCTGGATGTCGTGGCCGAGCTTGCCCTGCGCGATCTCGCGGGCGATACGGCCGGCGTAGGCCAGGGTGCGGATGATCGAGCGGCTCAGGGTCAGCGCCATGAAGATCGCCAGCAACAGGCCCAGCGCCAGGGCCGTGACGCTGACCGCGCGCACCAGCTTGTAGCGAGCGACCTGCGCCTCATAGATGCCCATCGCCTCGGCACGCTGTACTTCCATCAGCTTGTTCAGCTTGCCCTGGCGAGTGAGCAAGAGCGGACGCACCTCCATCTCCAGCACGTCGGCGGCGCCGGCGTCGGCCTGGTTGAGGGCGTCTTCCATGTCCTTTCGCGCCGAGGCGTAGTCGGCGTCGTCGGCCTTGTACTTCTTGTACTCGGCTTCTACCCCGGGGCTCTTGGGCAGCTTGTCGAACTCGCCCTTGAGCTTGGTCAGCTCGGCCTGCAAGGCCGTGTACTCGGCCATCTTCTGCTTGAGCTGGTCGGGCTTGGCGACCATGCCGCTGGCTTCGCTCATCAGGATGAAAGCGAGCAGCGACTTGTTGTTGATGCGCGCGACCATGCTGGCCGGCACCATCTCGTCCTGATACACGCGGCGCAGCCCCTCGTTCTGCTGCTGCATCGAGCCGAAACCGATCGCCGCCCCAATGAGCAGCATCAGCATGAGCATGCCCAGCACCAACCGCAGGCGCCAACGGATGGTCAGGGAGGGGATCTTGAACGCAAGCTTGGGCAATTTCATGTCAGTTCCTGTCAGGCAACGGCTTTCACTTCGGCGGCCGCGGGAAGGGCGGCTTCGAGCATCTGCGCGTCCTGCGGCTGCAACAGCTTGTCCACGTCAAGCAGCAACACCATCCGCTCGTCCACGGCGGTGAGCCCCTTGAGGTATTCGGTATCCACGGTGGTGCCCATGTCCGGCACCGGGCGCAGGTTGGCGGCGGTCACGTCGAGCACATCGGACACGCCATCGACCACCACGCCAAAATTGCGCCCGGCTACCGTGACGATCACGGTCACGGTGTTGGCGGTGTATTCCTCGCGCGGCAGGCCGAAGCGCAGGCGCATGTCGATCACCGGTACGATCGCGCCGCGCAGGTTGAGCACGCCCAGCACGTACGACGGCGCCTGCGGAATGCGCGTCACCGGCGTCCAGCCGCGGATCTCGCGCACGGCGAGGATGTCCACGCCGTATTCCTCTTGCGCGAGGTTGAGGGTGAGGTACTGCGACGCTGGGGCGTCGTGGGTGGAAGCATCGGACATGGACGGGCCTCATCTACCGGAACGCCGTGCGGCGCTCGCTGTCAGCCAGCAGATCGACCGGAAACGGGGAAACTTGAGCGGTTGAACCGGCGTCGCGAGGCGCGGGCGGAGCGGGCGATGCACGAGTTACCCCGCCCACCTGCAGGAGCCCGCTTGCGGGCGATGCTCTTGGGATCTGCCGGGGAATCCAGAGCGAAGGCATCGCCCGTGAACGGGCTCCTACAAGGAGCGCGTACGCCAAAACCGCCGCGCCCACCTGTAGGAGCCCGCTTGCGGGCGATGCTCTTGGGATCTGCCAGGGATCCAGAGCGAAGGCATCGCCCGTGAACGGGCTCCTACAAGGAGCGCGTACGCCAAAACCGCCCCGCCCACCTGTAGGAGCCCGCTTGCGGGCGATGCTCTTGGGATCTGCCAGGGATCCAGAGCGAAGCCATCGCCCGTGAACGGGCTCCTACAAGGAGCGCGTACGCCAAACCAGTTCGGCCACCTACGGGGCGGGGTGGTCAGGTGGCTTGGACGGTGGTGGTGGTGGCGGCCATCGCGGTGTGCACGGCGCCGCGGTCGGCAGGGGGGAGCAGTTGATCCGGGTCGAGCACCAGCACCATGCGTTCGCCAGCGGCGGCGGCGCCCTTGAGCCAGGCGAGTTCGGCGCGGGCGTCCGGCTCGTCGCTCGCGGCCGCCGGCTCGTCGGGCAGGCCCAGGTCGACGACCTCAGCGACCGCGTCGGTGAGTACCGCGAGGCGCTGGCCGGCCCGTTCCAGTACCACCGTCACCGACGGTCCGCCGGCCAGCGCGGGCAGGCCGATGCGCTGGCGCAGGTCCACCAGCGGTGTGGGGCCGAGTGCATGCTCAAGTCGGCCCACCACGTAGCCTGGCACCTCACGCAACGGCTGCACGGCGCCGCTGGCGCGGATGTCCTTCACCGCGCCAAGGGTGATCGCGTAGAGATCCTCGCCGAGCAAAAAGGTGAGGTAGTGCGACTGCAAGGAGGCGGAAGCGTCGGTCATGGCGTCGTCGGGTCCTGTGACGCGGAACGGAGCGCTACGCGCTCCGCAGATTGGCCCCGCCGGCGCCATGCCAGCGGGGCTGCGGTGGGTTTAGAACTCCTGCCAGGCGCCGGCTGCCACCGGCTGCATCGCCGGGGTGCGGGCGGCAACGGGCGCGCGCACCACTCGCGCGACTGGTGCGGTGGCTGGCGCAGGCGCCGCGATAGACTCGTCCCGCACGCGGAAGTAGCGCATCTGCTCGGCCAGCGCGTCGGCCTGTTCCTGCATGGCGCGGGCGGCGGCGGACGCCTCCTCCACCAGCGCCGCGTTCTGCTGGGTGACCTCGTCCATCTGGGTGACGGCGTGGTTCACCTGGTCGATGCCGGAGGACTGCTCGTGCGCCGCCGCGGCGATCTCGGCCACGATGTCGGTGACGCGCTTGACGCTGCCGATGATCTCGCCGAGCGCGGCGGACGATTCGTCCACCAGCGCGCTGCCCGCCTGCACCTTGTCCACCGTGGTGTTGATCAGCACCTTGATGTCCTTGGCCGCCGCGGCACTGCGCTGGGCCAGGTTGCGTACCTCGGTGGCGACCACGGCGAAACCGCGGCCCTGCTCGCCCGCACGCGCCGCTTCCACCGCGGCATTGAGCGCGAGCAGGTTGGTCTGGAAGGCGACCTCGTCGATCAGCTGCACGATGTCGGTGATCTGCCGGCTGGCCACCTCGATCTCGCGCATGGCACCGCTGGCGCGCGATGCCACGTCGCCGCCGCGTTCGGCCTGCACCCGCGCGCTGGCGGCGAGCTGGTTGGCGTGGCTGGCGTTTTCGGCGCTCTGCTTGACGGTGGAGGTCATCTCCTCCATCGAGGCGGCGGTTTCTTCCAGCGAGGACGCCTGCTCTTGCGTGCGCTGGCTCAGGTCGTCGTTGCCGCTGGCGATCTGCCGCGCGGCGGTGGAGACCACCTGCGATCCGCGCTGCACCTCGTGCACGATGCCGGTGAGCTTGTCGCGCATGCGCTGCAGCGCGCCAAGCAGGCTGGCCGGGGCGAACTCCGGCTCGCCGGCGGGCTTCTGCAGATCGCCATCGGCGATGCGCGCGGCCATGGCGACGGCAAACGACGGCTCGCCGCCGATACCCAGCCGGATCGAGCGCATCGACTGCCACACCACCAGGATCACCAGCAGGCCGATCAGGCCGGCTCGCAGCAGCTGGGCCAGCAGGTTATGGCGATACGCCGCGTTGATGTTGGTGTAGTACGCACCGGTGCCGAAATGCAGGTCCCACGGCTTATACCAGGCCGTATAGCTGATCTTCGGCGCCTGCTCCTTGCTGTCCGGCAGCGGCCACATGTATTCGGTGACGCCGGCGCCTGCCTCCTTGTCGGTGGACAGCATCGCCTGGAACAGCTTCTTGCCGTTGGGGTCGGCCTTCTCGCCGACGTTGGTATTCACCAGCGCCGGAGAGATGGGATGCATGCGCATGACCAGCCCCGAATCGAACGCGAACAGGTAGCCGGTGCCCTGGTCCCAGCGCATGGACTGGATCGCCGCCAGCGCACGCTTTCGTGCCTCGGCGTCGTCGAACTCGCCAGCCTTGGCGCGCTGTTCGAAGCTGTCGGCAATCGCCACGGCACTGGCCACGTGGTTGGCCAGGTCGGTGGTGAGCGTGGCCATCTGCTGCTTGCGGGTTTCCACCGCGCTGACCACGGTAAGCGCGGCCAGACCAGCGATGACGAGCACGATAACCAGCCACACGCGGGCTTGCAGGCTGAGGCGGTCGAGCATTTGAGCGGGGGTACGCATGGCGGTTTACCAGAGTGAATGAAAGTCGGGCGTGCGACGCATGCCCATGGAAGGTCCCTGCACTTGCCGGTCCGGCGTTCCAGCCGACTGTCGCGCCGGTCCCGGCGCCACAGACTTCCCCCATTCAACCGGCGCGCCCCCGCGCCGCTTTCCTGCTATCGAGCCGCTCAGGCGGCCTTGCGGCGTGCCTGCATGCGCACCAGGCCGGCGATGTCGACGATCAGCGCCACCGAGCCATCGGCCAGGATGGTCGCGCCGGACACGCCGGACACGCGGCGATAGTTCGCCTCCAGCGACTTCACCACCGCCTGCTGCTGACCGACCAGGCCGTCGACGAACAGGCCCACGCGGGTGCCATCGCCCTCGACCACAATCATCAGGCCGTCCTCAATGGCGTGTTTCGCGCCCTCGCAACCGAACACCTCGTGCAGGCGGATTACCGGCAGGTACTCGCCGCGGAACTTGAACAGCTCGCCGCCGCCAACCACGCTGCGCACCGCTTCGGCCTTGAGCTGCACCGACTCGACGATCGACACCAGCGGCACGATGTAGCACTCCTCGCCCACCGCGGCGGTGAGGCCATCGATGATGGCGAGCGTGAGCGGCAGCACGATGGTGAACACGCTGCCCTTGCCCGGGGTGGAACGGATAGTGACCGTGCCGCCGAGATCGGCCACGTTGCGGCGGACCACGTCCATGCCCACGCCGCGTCCGGAGAGATCGGTGGTGACCGCGGCGGTGGAGAACCCGGGCTGGAAGATCAGCTCGGCCACCGCGTCGTCACTCATACCCTCACCGGAGGAAATCAGTCCGCGTTGGATCGCCTTGGCGACGATCGCTTCGCGATTGAGGCCGGCACCGTCGTCGGCCACTTCCACCACGATGGAGCCACCGCGGTGGAATGCCTCCAGCCGCAGCGTGCCCTGCTCCACCTTGCCCGCCGCGCGACGCTTGTCGGGCATTTCCAGGCCGTGGTCGATCGCGTTGCGCACCAGGTGCACCAGCGGGTCACCGATCTTTTCCAGCACCGTCTTGTCCAGCTCGGTGTGCTCGCCGTGCATGTCCAGGCGCACGTTCTTACCCAGCTTGCCGCTGAGGTCGCGCACCAGCCGCGGGAAACGATTGAACACCGAGCCGATCGGCAGCATGCGGATGCCCATCACGCTTTCCTGCAGCTCGCGCGTGTGACGTGCCAGCTGGGTCAGGCCTTCCTGCAGCAGGGCCAGCTTGTTGATGTCGAAGCCCTCGCGGAACTGGTCGAGCATCGACTGGGTGATCACCAGCTCGCCGACCAGGTTGATCATGCCGTCGATCTTGTCGATCGACACGCGCACCGAACCCGAATCGGCATTGGCCTCGCGCGTGCCGCGCGCGGCCGCCTCGGCGATGCTCGCT
>NZ_JBQCCF010000038.1:0-3905 GCF_051962475.1 Dyella sp. | reverse complement strand
AGGAGCCCGCTGGCGGGCGATGCTTTTGGTTTTGATGTGGCATCAGAGTAGGAGCATCGCCCGCGAGCGGGCTCCAACAAAAAGAGTGAGGTGGCGCGAGGGGCTGGCCGCAGTCTTTGAGGCTTTTTGTAGGAGCCCGCTGGCGGGCGATGCTTTTGTTTCGATGTGGCATCAGAGCCAAGGGCATCGCTCGCAAGCGGGCTCCTACATAAGGAGTGAGGTGGCCGAGGGGCTGGCCGCAGTCTTTGAGGGGTTTTTGTAGGAGCCCGCTGGCGGGCGATGCTTTTGCTTCGATGTGGCATCAGAGCCAAGGCATCGCCCGCGAGTGGGCTCCTACAACAGCGGCGGTGTTGTTTAGAGCTTTTCGCCGGAGGCTTCGTAGACGCAGGCCAGCACCGAGGCGGCGGCGGCGTAGAGGGTGCCGGGCACGTCGTCGCGCAGGCGCAGGGCGGCGAGCAGGCTGGCGATCTGCGTGTCCGGGTGCAGGGGGATGCCCTGGTCGCGGGCGCGGGCGAGCAGCAGGTCCAACGTTTCGGCGGGCACGCGCTGGGAGGGGGCGGCGGTGTCGCCGCTGCCGCTGGTGAGCTTCAAGGTCACCTTGCGCTGGGGGTTGGGAAGGGCCTGGGTCATGCGGTGGCCTTGAGCAGATGGGCGCTGTGGCGACCGTGCGCGCGCGGCAGGCCGGTCTGGCAGGTGAGCTGATCCAGCAGCAGGCCGCAGGCGGCCAGGCGCTGGCGCAGGGCGGTGAACTGCTGCTCCAGGCGCTCGGTGGTGCTGGCGCGCTCGGCCCACAGCCGCACCGACAGGCGCAGATCGTGCAACTGCAGCTCGCCCTGCACCGGGCCGAGCGTAGGCAGGTCGATGGCGAAGCCAAGCGTCCATTGGCGCGGCGCGTCCGGACCGGCGTCGGCGGGGTAGTCCAGCTGCAACTGCAGCACGTCTTGGCCGTCGCGGCCCTTGATGGGAATCTCGGTGATCCAGGCCGGTACGGTGCTCGCTTCCAGCTGGGCCACTTCCACCCGCGCCAGGGCGGCGCGCACGGTGGTATGCAGCTGGCCGAGCAGGGGCGCGGTGTCGTCTTCGGCGGCGAGCGCGGCGAGATTGGCGGCGGTGCCGGCGGCGCGGGCCTGCGCCTGCAGGCCGCGTTGCAGCAGGGGCGGCGCGGTTTCGTTGCCGCTGCCGGCGGCGCCGGGGTTGAGCGGGCTGCCGCGCGGCGGGGCGTAGCTGTCGAGCAGGTTGGAGAGCTTGAGCAGCACGGCTTTCCAGTCTTCCTCGCCCACCCCGGCGGCGAGCAGCGGGTTCTGCGCCAGGCTCGATTCCATGAACAGCCCGCTGCGCTGGATCGCCTCGCGCAGGCCGGCGCCGGTGGTGATGTCGGCGGGCGTGCGCATGGCCTGTTCGAGTTGCGCCAACACCGGGCGCAGCGCCGCGGGCAACTGGCGCATCACCGGCCGCTGGGCCAGCGCCTGCACGGTGGCGAGCAGCGGGGCGAAGCCGTCCTGCTGTGGCAGGCGCTCGCGTAGCGCCACTTGCGCCACCGATTCGCTGGCGTGCGGCAGCATCACTTCCAGCGTGGGCTGGGTGCCCAGGCTGAGCACGCGCACCTGGAACTGTGCCGGCAGCGCGGCGGCGGCCTGGCCACCAGGCAACGGGTTGTAAGCGTTCTGCGGGTTGGGTAGGGAACCCTGCTGGCCGGGCATCTCCGCTTCCACCGCCATGCCGCCGATCTGCAGCACCATCTTGCCCTGCTCGGTGACGCCGAGCGGGCGCGCGGACATCACCACGCCGATGCGCCAGCTCTCCGCGGTAGTGCCGGAGGCGGCGCCGAGCCAGGTGAGTGCGGCGAGGCTGGTGGGTTGGATGATCATGCGAGGCTCCTTCGCCCCACGGCGACGGTCGTGCCGGATACACGACGACTTGTCGAGGGCTAACGGCCGCGCGCGGGGAAACTTTAGCGAATGCCGATGAGGCTGGTAACCCGGTTGAAGCGGGAGCGCGCGCCATCCACCCGACCCCGCGGGAATGCTGCGCCACCCGTCGCCAGGCCGTTCGCGCCGGTTCCGCCGGCGTTGCGCGGTGCCTTCAGCCGGCGTCTTCGATCGCCCCTAAAGCGCACGCCGCCCCCGCCGATAAAGCCTCCGAACGAAATCACGGCCGGCACGGCCACGGGGCAAGCGCATGGGCAGCAAGGGATCATCGAAGGGCCGGCAGGACACCGCCGCAGCGCCCATCGTTTTGCCGGCGGACTGCCGCCTGGGCGCGCTCGATGCGCTGGCGCCGCAGCTGCGCGAAGCCGTCGGCGGCCCTGCTGCCGTGCTCGATGCCGCGGCCGTGGAGAAGGTCGACGGCGCGGCCATGCAGTTGCTGGTGGCGTTTCGCCGTGCGGCCGCGGCAGGCGCCTGCGCGGTGACCTGGAGCGCCGCCAGCGACGTGTTGCGCGAGGCGTCCAGCCTGCTCGGGCTGGATGGCGAACTGGATTTGCCGGCACCCATGCCGGCCTGAAACGAGGTGGAAGATGGCAAAGATTCTTGCGGTGGACGATTCGGCGTCGATGCGCGGCATGGTGGCCTTCACCCTGCGCGGTGCCGGCCATGAGGTGAGCGAGGCGGAGAACGGCCAGCTGGCGCTGGACCAGGCCCGTGGCGGTCGCTACGACCTGGTGCTGGCCGACGTGAACATGCCGGTGATGGACGGCATCTCGATGGTGCGCGAGCTGCGCACGCTGCCCGAATACAAGGGCGTGCCGATTCTCATGCTGACCACCGAGTCGCACACCGACAAGAAGATGGAAGGCAAGGCCGCCGGCGCCACCGGCTGGCTGGTCAAGCCGTTCGATCCCGAACAGCTGCTGGCCACCGTCAACCGCGTACTCGGCTGAGCCGGAGAGAAGCCCTCATGGCCAACGTCAGCATGGCGCAGTTCCACCAGGTGTTCTTCGAGGAGAGCCTGGAAGGACTCGACAACATGGAAACGGCGCTGCTGGCGCTGGACGAGGGCGGCGACAAGGAGCTGGTGCACACCATCTTCCGCGCTGCCCACTCGATCAAGGGCGGTGCGGCCACGTTCGGCTTTCCCGAAATGGCCGCCTTCACCCACGAGGCCGAGTCGCTGCTCGACGAGTTGCGCGATGGCCGCCGCGCCATCGACAAGCCGATCATCGAGCTGTTGCTGCGCACGGTGGACTGCCTGCGCGGCATGTTCGCCCGCGCCCAGGCCGGCCAGCCGTTGAACGACGAGGTGGCCGAAGGCCTGCGCGGCGAGCTGGCCGCGGTAATGGGCCGTGCGGCCGAGACCCAGGTCATGGCGCGTCGCGCCCGCGACCATGCCGATGCGTGGAAGATCACCTTCCGCCCGCATCCGGGCATGGCCGCCAGCGGCAACGACCCGCTGCGCCTGCTGCGCGAGCTCAAGGCGCTGGGCGAGCTCAGCGTCACCGCCGAGCTGGACAAGCTGCCGGCGCTCGACGCGCTGGACGTTTCCCAGTGCCATATTGGCTGGACCCTGGAGCTGCGCGGGCAGGTGACGCGCGAGGCGATCAAGGGTGTGTTCGACTGGGTGGAGGACGAGTGCGATCTCGCCATCGAGCCGCTGCACGTGGTGGCCCCGCCGGCCGCTGCCGAAGCGCCAAAATCCGAAACAGGCCGGGCCACCGTCACCGACGCGGCCACGGCGCGCGCGGCGCGCGAGTCGGCGCCGGTGGCCAGTGCCGAGTCCAGCTCGGTGCGCGTGTCGATCGACAAGATCGACAGCCTGATCGACCTGGTCGGCGAGCTGGTGATCAACCAGGCGATGATGGCCGCCCGCGTGAACGAGCTGGGCGTCGCCCGCGCCTCGACCGTCGCCAGCGCGCTCGACGAGCTCGAGCAGCTGACCCGCGAGATCCAGGACAGCGTCATGGCGATCCG
>NZ_JBQCCF010000037.1:0-27030 GCF_051962475.1 Dyella sp. | reverse complement strand
ATCATCAGCCGCGGCGGCAGCCACAGCTGGTTCCGCGTGGTGATCCGCGAAGGTCGCAACCGCGAAGTGCGCCGCCTGTGGGATTCCCAGGGCTTTCTGGTCAGCCGCCTCAAGCGCATCCGCTACGGCACCGTGCAGTTGCCGCGTGCCCTGCGCCGCGGCGACTGCGAAGCGCTCGGCGAAGAAGCCGTAAAGGAACTGCGCAAAGTCACCGGCCTGGGCGCGCCCCAGCCCGTGCTCACGTTGAGCCCGGTGCTGCACCAGCGCCGCGCCAACCGCAACGTCACCGAATACCGCCCCGAGCGCGGCAGCGCCACCGCCTGGAGCAGCGCGGCCGCCGACGAAGCGCGCGAGCTGCGCGCGTTCGATCGCATCCGTGACGAGCCACTCACCCGCGGCAAGCGCCCACGCCCGCCGGGCCGCGAAGTGAACGGCAACGTCGCCCGCCCCGAGCGCAGCGGCGCGCCACGCAAGGGCGGCGGTCGCGGCAAGCGCGGCGTCGCTCCCGGCCAGGAACTGCCCTCGGTGCGCACCTGGTTTGCCGGCGAAACCCGTGATGGCTACGCCGGTGGCCCGTCGGCCCCGCGCGGCAAGCCTGCCGGTGGCCCGGGTGGTCCCGGTGGCAAGCGTCGCCCCGGCGGCGGCGGTGGTGGCAAGCCTGGCGCTCCGCGTCCGGCCGGCCACGGCAATGCGAGCCCTTACTCCGGCTTCGGCGGCGGCAATCGCGCTGGCGGCGGTGAATCCCGCGGCCCCGCCGGCGGCCCCTCGCGCGGCGGCAACCGCTCCGGCAAGCCGCAGGGCGCCCGGCCCGGCGGCCGCGGCGGGAACCGTCCCGGCGGCGGCGGTGGCGGGAATCGCGGCGGCGGCAACCGCAGCGGCAACCGCTGAGCCGCAGGTTCAGCAAACAAGGAAGGCGCCCCGCGGGGCGCCTTCTGCTTTTCGTGCGCAGCCCACGCGCCTCGCATCGCGCTGCCGGCGATTGACGCCCCGCCAGTTATCTGACTAAAGTCAGGCAATGGATCCGAACGATATCGAGCAAGTACGCGCGTTCAATCGCGCGGTCACGCGTCGCATCGGTGCACTGAGCGATGACTACCTCGGCCGCGGCCGCCCGCTGGGCGAATCGCGATTGCTGTTCGAGATCGGTCGCGACGGCACCAAGCTGCGAGACCTGCGCGAACGGCTCGGCCTGGATTCGGGCTACCTCAGCCGCCTGCTGCGCTCGCTCGAGGCGCGCGGCTTAGTCGCCTGCAAGCCCGCACCCGGCGATGCCCGCGTCCGCCGCGCCACGCTCACGCGTAAAGGCCTGGCGGAGTGGACGGCCCTGGACCAGCAATCGCAGGCCATGGTCACATCGCTGATCGCCCCGCTCGGCTCCTCCCAGCGCGCCCGTCTGCTCGCTGCGATGGCCGAGGTCGAGCGGCTCATGCGCGCCTCCGAAGTCGCGATCGAGCCAGCCGATCCCACCAGCACAGACGCACGCGCCTGCTTCGATGCCTACTTCGGCGAACTGAAGACGCGCTTCGACACCGGCTTCGATCCGGCTCTGACCGTATCGGCCACTCCCGATGAACTCACCCCGCCCGCCGGCGTACTTCTGCTCGCCCGCCTCGACGGTCGCTTCGTCGGTTGCGCCGCTCTGAAAGCCGGCCCGCGCGGTGTCGGCGAAATCAAGCGGATGTGGGTCGCCCCTTCCGCCCGCGGCCTGGGCGTCGCCCAACGCCTGCTCGACGCGATCGAGCAACAGGCGGTAGTCCTCGGCCTGCGCACGCTGCGCCTGGATACGAACCGCTCACTGGTCGAAGCGCGCGCGCTTTACTTGCGCAACGGCTACCGCGAAATCCCCGCGTACAACCAGAACCCCTACGCGCACCACTGGTTCGAGAAAAAGCGCCGCAAGGCGCACGCTACCTTCCGAGTTGCTACGGAGGACACTGGCAGCACCGAGACATGATGTTCAGAGACCACTGAACAATCCTGGGTACAGAGCCAAACCGCCGCGGCACTGCTTCCGCTCCACGCAAGCTGCGCGTAACCCTAGTCGGCACTCTTTTCATCATGGAGTTGCGGCCCGAACTGCTCTTCGAGTTCTTTGATGATCTCAAGAACGTTCGCACGCTTGGCGAATGTCTCTATTTTCTCGAAGCTGAGTCTTGAGCGCTCCAGTTCAGCAGCGATTCGCTGGAGCGAATTGTGAAGCAATGCAAACTCACTGCTTTTGGAACTCATAGGCTTGAGTTCGTTGATAGCTGTAGCGACAACATCGCTCGCCTTCGCCCCAACAAGCCTGCCAGAAAGATGCTCCGATATAGCATGTGGAATCTCTTTCGCGGCGATGGCATTCATTGCCATATGCTGGGCAAGCGCGATCTGATAGCAGTCCCAGAAAATCCTCGATCCCGTTAGCACTCTAAGGCGGTGATGAGCGGCTTGATTGAAATTGCTGCCTCGAAATGGGATGAAGCCTTGATCAAGATGAGCTTTTTCGAAGTTCTCTGGGGCGTCGCGAAGCTCCTTCACAAGTTCCAACGACCGCGCCCAGTTGTGCAGAAAAACACTGGTAATCTCCTCGAGCTCGCCAGCGACCACATCAAGGCATTGATCGAGGTATCGCTGCTTGACTAACTCATATTCCTTTTGGATAAAATAAATGCGGAGGCCGCAGTAGGCCAAGACCACTCCTGTCACGACGCCCGAAGCAACATGCAAGGCTTCGTCCGTCAATTTTATCCAGTCAATTTCCATGAGAATTAATACTTGAGTGTAGCAACGCGTGCTGCGCGTCCGCAGGAATAAAAAGTTTGCCTGAACAACTATTGATCCTGTACTTGTGAGACCCGGAGGCGGCGCCTTAGCTCACGCTTTACGGCGGACAGGGCATAATCTCGACCTCCACCCGGAATGTCCACGGGAATTTTATTGCAGTGCTCACAAAGGAATTTCGCGTGCGGCACTGAGTATAGGTAATTATCAGAGCAACATAGACGAGTTCGCCTTGGCATGCAATGCAGAACACCCATAGGTGCTCTATTTCGCCACCCCTCCAAGACCAGCGCCACCTTGCGCCAAAAACTACGTCCTCGACGTAAGACAAATAGGCCGGGGCAGGTGGCGCTTTACCAAAGGCTATACTGATAAGCCGAAAGTGACTGCCGCCGCTACGAGCACGAAGACTAGTAAGAGCCAACCAGGAACGCGGTAGCCAGCGACGAACATACTCCAAACTAATGCCAGCACTCGCCCCAGCCAGTAGAAGACCGCCTTGGCGGGTGCCCATAGATACCCGAGCGCAGCGAGAATGATCCCACCGACTACGGTAGCTACTATCCCATTGCGCAGCGAATGCGATTCAGAAGTTGACATATTTTTACAAGCCAACGATTTGCGGATTAAAAAGCAGCCCGATCTCAACTTGGCTGGGCGTAATTCTTCAACGTGCCTTTAAGACAGCAACTTAGCACCTACTCTGCGACCGAATCTAACTCTCCAGTCCTGCAGACTGGAGCGCGCCGGGTGATACATGGGTGCAACGCACCCGGAAAGTCGCCTCACCCGCAGATCTGGGCGATCTCCCCTTCCCCCAACATCCGCCACTCCCCCACTGGCAGATCCCCCAACGCCAAGCCACCCGCCGACACCCGGTGCAGCGCCTCCACGCGGTTGCCCACGGCGGCGAACATGCGGCGGACCTGGTGGTAGCGGCCTTCGTGCAGGGTGAGGCGGGCCTTCCGGGGTTCGAGCACTTCCAGCTCGGCGGGGAGCAGCGGAGTGGTTTCGGATTCCAGCAGCAGGGTGCCGCTGGCGAAGGTGGAGGCTTCGTCGCCGCGCAGGTCGTTGGCGAGGGTGGCCTCGTAGACCTTGGGCACGTTGGACTTGGGCGAGATGATCCGGTGCAGCAGGGCGCCGTCGTCGGTGAACAGAAGCAGGCCGCTGGTGTCGCGGTCGAGGCGGCCGACGGTGGACAGCGCGGGATCGCGCACGCGGTAGCGCGGCGGCAGCAGGTCGTAGACCACGCGGCCGCCATCCTTGCGCGAGCAGGTGACGCCGAGCGGCTTGTGCATCATCAGCACCATGCCGGCGGGCGGATCGAGCGGCTCGCCGTCGAGGCGGATCTGCGCGTGCTCCACCTTGTCGTCGGCGTACAGCACCTCACCGTCGGCGTCGGTGATGCGACCCTCGCGGAACATCCACTGCACCTCCTTGCGGCTGCCGTAGCCCAGGTTGGCGATGAGCTTGACTAGTTTCATGCGCGCACTCCGCGGGCGGTGATGACCTTGAAGCCGCCTTCGTCGGCCACCGCGCGCACTTCGCTGAACAGCGCGGTGAGCGTGGCCTCGTACGGCAGGTGGCGATTGGCGACCAGCCACAGCTGGCCGTGCGGCGCAAGCGACTTGGCCGCGGCGATGATGAAGGCACGACCGAGCTCCGGCTGGTCGGCGCGGCCCTGGTGGAACGGCGGGTTGCTGACGATGGCGTCGTAGCGGCCCGGCAAGCCGGCGGTGACGTCGTGCCAGTGCAGCGCCACGGCAACATCGCGCCCTGCCCGCTCCTGCGCCTCGGCCAGGTTGCGTTGCGCGGGTTCCAGCGCGCGCTGCTCGGCCTCGAAGCCGTCCAGCGCGGTGACGCCGGGGCAGCGCGCGATCACCTCGCTGGCGAGGTAGCCGTAGCCAACGCCGAGGTCGGCGACATGGCCGGCGAGGTCATGCGGCAGGTGGGCAGCGAGCAGCGCCGAGGCCGCGTCGATGCGATCCCACGCGAACAGGCCGGGGCGGCTCCAGTAGCCGGCGGCATTGCGCTGCGGCGCATCGAGCGCGAGCCACTCGGCCTGCAGCGCCGCGTTGTGCGAGCCATCGAGCGGCGCGGTCCAGAACACGCGGCATTTGTGCTTGGAGAGCTGGCCGCCCTGCTTGGCCAACGCCGCGAGATCGGCCTGCGCGGATTTGGCCCCTTCGGCGTTTGGCACGCAGGCCAGCACCACGCCGCCGGGCGCGGCGAACTGCATAGCGCGAGCGAACACGGCGCGCGCCTCGTCACGCTGGCGCGGTGGCAGCACGAGCACGAGGTCGAAATATTCACCGTTGACGCGCGCGTCGACGCGGAACCGGCTGCGCTCCAGCGCCTGGGCAAACGGCTTGAAGCTCTGCTCACCGCGCCAGCCGGGGCGCGCCATTTCGCGCAGGCGAAAGCCGTTGCGGGCACGCAGGAACAGCACGCGGGCGTCGGCCGGCAGGCGCAGGGCACCCGCTTCCATCGGCAGGAACAGCGCATCGAGCACGTCGTCGACGGGGGCGGCGGCTACAGGGGACATCGGCACGGCTTCAGGGCAACGGGCGGGCCGTGATTGTACGCGGGGTGATGGGGGTGGCTGGGATGGAAGATGGCGCAGTGGGAGGAAGAGCATCGCGCGCGAGCGCGCTCCTACAGGGAGCCGCGCTGTTGTAGGAGCCCGCTCGCGGGCGATGCGTTTCGCGACATGCGACGGCAAAGAGCATCGCGACTGAAGTCGCTCCTACAGGTGAAGCGGGCTCTTCGGCATTCTGTAGGAGGGCTTCAACCCCGCCTGTCTCTGCAGCGCCGGCGCGGCTACTTCTTGCGTTCCAGCATCGCCTTGAGGTCGACAAAGGGGTTGCCGGTGGCGGGGGCCTGCGCGTCGCCCGCATCGAGGGTGCCGCTGTCGTAGTCGAGGTAACGCTGGTGCTCGTTGTCGTGGCAGTACACGCACAGCAGCTCCCAGTTGCTGCCGTCGGCGGGGTTGTCGTCGTGGTTGTGGTTGCGGTGGTGCACGGTGAGCTGCTGCACGTTGCTGCGGTCGAACTCGCGGGCGCAGCGGCCGCAGATCCACGGGTGCATCTTCAGGGCGCGGTCGCGGTAGCCGTGGCCGCGCTGCTCGGCGGCGCGGCGGGCGTCGGCGACGACGCGGTCGAGTTTGGTGGTGTTGATGGGTGGCATGGCGGCGGGGTTCGGCTTGTCGTTCAACGGAGGCTGGGGGAAGACGCTGGACCCCAGCCTGCGCTGGGGTGACGGGTAGGAAAGATGACGCAGGCTGGAGTTCTTCGTGCTGCTCCGGGGTGACGACCAGAGCAGCATCACCGGCGCCATCCGGACAGCGCCGCCGATGCCGCTCGCCCTCGTCAGGCCCCTGCCCGGCCCATCCGGCCAACCCAGCGATACAGCACGAACACCACGATGGCGAACGCGCCACCGCCCAGCCACACGGCGTAGTCGGCGAAGCCGGGGCCGACCAGGGCGAGCGGACCGTCCTTGCGCAGGCCGAGCTTATCGGCGAAGGCGACGATGGCGGCAATCACCACGCCGATGATGCTCTCGCCCACGATCAGGCCCGAGGCCAGCAGCACGCCGAGCTGCTTCACCGGTTCGGCACGCGGGCCCTTGTCCGCCTGGCGGTCGTAGACCCAGCCGACGACGGAACCGACCACCACCATCAACGTGCTGACGGTGGGCAGGTAGATGCCCAGACCCACCGCCAGCGGCGGCAGTCGGAAGCGGCTGACGCGGGCCAGCACCTCGTCGATGACGATGATGGCGGCGCCGATCACCGCGCCCACCTCGATCAGCGTCCAATCGATGTTGCCCTGGATTACGCCCTGCGCCAGCGCCGAGATCAGGCCTGCCTGCGGTGCCGGCAAGGCATTGGCCGGATTGACGCCCGGGGCACCGAGGAAGCCGTAGGCCTGGTTCACCAGGTCCAGCACCGGCGGGATCACCGCCGCGCCGGCGATGACGCCCACGATCAACGCGGCCTGCTGCTTCCACGGCGTGGCGTCGACCAGCTGGCCGGTCTTGAGATCCTGCAGGTTGTTGTTGGCGATGGCCGCCACGGTGAACACCACCGCGGTGACGAACAGCGAAAACGCCACCAGCGCCTTGCCGGTATCCGGCGCCAGGTGCGGCTGCACGAAGGCCACCAGCAGCAGCGAGGAGCAGATCACCACCAGGATGCCCACGCCCGACAGCGGGCTGTTGGACGAGCCGATGAGGCCGGCCATGTAGCCGCACACGGTGGAGACGAAAAAGCCCATCAACACCACGAACGCCACGCCGCCAACCGCCAGCACGCCGATCTGGCTGCCCAGCCCGCTGAGGTTGGCGAAGTGGCCGAGCAGCCAGGCGATCGGCACGAAGCAGGCCAGCGTGATCAGGCCGACCAGACCGATCGGCATGTCGCGCTCGGTGCGCGGCAGGGTGTCGGCCTGGCCGGCCATGCGCACGCGGTTGGCGGCCATGGCGCCGGCCAGGCCGCTGATGACCGGCTTGACCAGCTTGGCCAGCGTCCAGATCGCCGACACGCCGATGGCGCCGGCGCCCACGTAGCGCACCTTGGTGCTCCAGGTGGCCTGGGCGATGTCCGCCAGCGCACCGGTGCCACCGGCGAGCGCCGCGTAATGTGGCACGCCCCAGCCCCAGCCGATCAGCGCACCGACCAGCATCGCTATGCCCACCGAAATGCCCACCAAGTGGCCGATCGCGAACAGCGCAAACGACAGCCCGAGATCGAAGCCGGTGACGCCACCGCGGTCGTTCACCCGGAAGAACTTCACCACATCGGAGGCGAACACCTGGGTGGCCACGACCACGGCGAACACCGCCGAGACGATGGCGCCCCATACCACGGCCAGCAGGCCGGCGCGGCTTTCCTCGGTCGCGGTGTCGGTGCTGTCGTCGCCGGCGCCCACCTTGAGCACCTCGGCACAGGCTACGCCCTCGGGGTACGGCAGGTCCGAGCCGGTCACCAGCGCGCGGCGCAGCGGGATCGAGTACATCACGCCAAGAATGCCGCCCAGCGCGCAGATCGCGAACGACAGCCAGAACGGAAAGCCGGTCCACCAGCCGATGATGATCATGCCCGGCAGCACGAAGATGATCGACGACAGCGTGCCGGCCGCCGAGGCGATCGTCTGCACGATGTTGTTTTCCTGGATGGTGGAGTCCTTGAAGCCACGCAGCAGCGCCATCGATATCACCGCGGCGGGGATCGAGGTGGCGAAGGTGAGGCCAGCCTTGAGGCCGAAGAACACGTTGGCGGCGGTGAACACCACGGTGATCACCACGCCGATGATCAGGCCGCGTACGGTCAATTCGGTGCGCGGCTCGGCGCCCGGCGCTTTCGGTTGGCTCACGTGTGGGACTCCCCGGATGGACAAGGCCCGAAAGATAGCCGGTAACGGGGCGCCATGGCAGCGCGCACCGCCGCATGGCCCGGCGCGTCAGCCCGGCGGTGGGAATGCCCAGCGCAGGAAATCCGGCAGCACGGCCGCCCAGGCCTTCTGCTCGTGGTGGGCACCGGACACCACGTCCAGCGCCACCTGCCCCGCCCGCGGCGGATGCGCGGGGTCGCCCTGCACCACGCGATAGCCGAGCTGGCGCAGGCCGCGGCGCGGCTTGCCGTTCCCATCGCGCCAGCCGTCGACGAGATCGCGCAGGTCTTCGACCGCGTCGATCACGCCGTCGCCGTCGCGGTCGCTGGTTTCCTCAGCGGTGCCGATGGAAAACCATAGTCGCGGGGTGGGACGCGCCGGTCCGCGGTCGACCATCCCCAGCGCCAACCGCGAGTGCTGGACGGCTGCCGGGCTACTGCGGTCGCCCGCCACCCAGAACGAGGGCGAGAACGCGCCCACCGTGCCGAACACGTCAGGGTCGTTCCAGCCCAGTCCGAACGCGCTCAACGCGCCGAGCGACCAGCCGAGCACGGCGCGATCGGCCGCCGTTGGGCGGGTGCGGTAGCGCGCATCGATGGTCGGCACCAGCGTGTCGACGAACCACTGCGCATATGGCTGCGCCTGCGCGCCGATGGCACCGAAGCGCGAGCCACCCACCACGCTGCGCCGACGGGCGCGATCGAACAGGCCATAGAGCGCCAGGCGATCGGGCAGCGCATCCACCGCCACCACGATCACCGGCGCGATGGCGTGCCGGGCGTAGAGGTCCGCGAGGGTGGCCTGCAGGCCGACCGCGGGCATGTCCTGGCCATCGTTGGCGTAGAGCACGGGGTAGCGCGTGCTGCAATTCGCATAGCCCGGCGGCAGGTAGACCGTGATGTGGAAGGCCTGCGGGGCGAACGTGGGACCGGAGAGCTGGAAGGTGTCGGCGGGGGGAGCGGCGGCGGCCGCGCTCGGTGCTTCACTGGCATGCGTGCACAGAGCAGTGAGAAGCAGGCTGAGTAGCAGCGCAAAGCGTGGATGGGGCAATCGCATTCGGATGATTCTTTGGGGATGTGAATGAAGGGCGCGGTGTGGGGCGTGATGCCCTTCGACTGCGCTGCGCTACGCTCAGAGCTTGCCCCGGACTCGATCCGGGGACGAACGGCGGGGATGGCGCCAGGGGATGAGTATCACTGAGCCTCCTCTTAGCTCCCGCCACTGGGCGAGCGGTGGTCTCGTGCCGTGACCACCTGCACTTAATTCCGCACATAGCACGTCATTAACCCCGTTCGCCCTGAGCGTAGCGCAGCGCAGTCGAAGGGCAGTGATCGCTCACACCCCCTGCTCCATCACAGCGTCAACCCACTGCAGAACCGCCGCGTGTCCCCGCTCAGCGGATCATCAAACGCCAGCTCCCGCGCCATCAGTCGAAGCGGCCGCGCAGGATCGTCCGGCCCCTCGGGCTGCAGCGCTGGATACAGCGGATCGTTGGCGATCGCCGCCCCCAATCCCGCCATCTGCACGCGCAGCTGGTGCTTGCGCCCCGTCAGCGGTTCCAGCCGATAACGCCACAGCGTATCGCCGCGTTCGATCACGTCGATGCGCGTCTCGCTGTTCGGCTCGCCCGGCACTTCGCCCATGCGGAAGAACGGCTCCCCGCGCTCGATGCGCGAGCGGCGCAGCAGCGGGAAGCTGACGTCGGGCAGCGGCCACGCCAGCGCCTCGTACACCTTGCCGATGCGGCGCTCGCGGAACAGCGCCTGGTACGCATCGCGGGTGTCCAGACGGACCGAGAACATCACCAGGCCACGGGTAAGCCGATCGATCCGGTGCAGCGGTGCCAGGTGCGCGTGGCCGGTAGCCGCCACCAGCCGCGCCAGCAGCGTCTGGGTGACATAGACGCCCGCCGGGGTCACCGGCAGGAACGGCGGCTTGTCGGCCACCAGCAAATGCTCGTCCACATGCACGATGCGCACCTCGCCGGGAATCGCCGGCTCGTCGGCCACCTCGCGGAAATAGCGCACCGGCATGCCCACGCGGTACGGCGTGTGCGCGGTGATCGGCACGCCGTCGGCATCGAGCACGCGACCGCGGGCGATGCGGTCCAGCCACTGCGCACGGGGAATCGCCGCGAAGTGGTCGCACAGGCAGTCCAGCACGGTGGTCCAGTCGCCGGGCGGCAGGTGCAGGGTGCTGGCGGGGATGCGGACGGTCATGGCAAGCGCGCAGGGTAGCGCGACGGCCGCGCGCGGTCCCGCCAAATGTGCAACGCCCCACTACACTGCACGGCTGACATCACGGAATGCCCCGCATGGCTCTTAACGCCACCATCTACAAGGTCGAGCTGCAGGTCAGCGACATGGATCGGCACTACTACGCCACCCACGCGCTCACGCTCGCCCGCCACCCGTCGGAAACCGAGGAGCGCCTGATGGTGCGCCTGCTCGCCTTTGCGCTGTATGCCGACGAGCGACTGGAGTTCGGCAAGGGCTTGAGCAACGAGGAAGAGCCGGACCTGTGGCGCAAGAGCTACGCCGACGAGATCGAGCTCACCATCGAGCTCGGCCAGCCGGACGAGACGCGCATCCGCAAGGCCTGCGCCAAATCGCAACAGGTGGTGGTGATCAACTACGGCGGCCGCGCGGCGGACGTGTGGTGGGACAAGATCGCCAGCAGCCTCACCCGCTTCCGCAACCTCACCGTGCTGGACATCCCCGAGGCCACCGTGGAGGAGCTGGTCGGCCTGCTCGATCGCGGCATGCGTCTGCAGGCGCTGATCCAGGACGGCGAGCTGCAACTGATGGACGGCAGCCACAGCGTCAGCGTGCGCGCGGCGACGCGCATGGCTGCCGCGTAAGGGGAACGCGCCGACCCTCCTGACCATCGGCTAATGGCCGGTGCACGGCAGCGCCTGATAACGTGGGCCTTTCACCCAGGGGACCCACCGCGATGTTGCTGAAGCTGCTTCCTGCCTCTCTCCGGGCCGGCCTCGTGCCGGCGTTTGCCACCGCGCTGCTGGCCGTCTCGGCCGGAGCCTTTGCCAGGCAGGATGCCGCTCCGCAGTACCCGAACTACCCCAGCGAGACGCCGGCGAAGTTCACCCCGGTCAACGCTGACGCCGACTTCGAGCGCCGCGTGGTGATGATCCCCATGCGCGACGGCGTGAAGCTGCACACGGTCATCCTGGTGCCGAAGAACCTCAACGGTGACCACGCGAAGAAGGCCGGCATCGTGCTCACCCGCACGCCCTACGATGCCGATGCGCTGACCACGCATGCGCAGAGCGGCAGCCTCGCCGCCAACCTGGAGGGCTACGACAACCCCGCCGATGTAATCGTGGAGGACGGCTACATCCGCGTGGTGCAGGACGTGCGCGGCAAGTACCACTCCGAAGGCGATTACGTGATGAACCGACCGCCGCACGGCCCGGTCAACCCCACGCCGGTGGACGACGCCACCGACACCTACGACACCATCGACTGGCTGGTGAAGCACGTGCCGGAAAGCAACGGCAAGGTCGGCACGCTGGGCATTTCCTACGACGGCTTCGAGCCGCTGATGGCGCTGATCCATCCGCACCCGGCGCTGAAGGTGTCGGTGCCGATGAACCCGATGGTCGACGGCTGGATGGGCGACGACTGGTTCCACAACGGCGCCTTCCGCCAGCAGAACCTGCCCTACATCTACGAGCAGACCGCCACCCGCGACAACTCGGCCAAGTGGTGGTCGAACGTGCACGACGACTACGATCTCTACCTGCGCGCGGGCTCTGCCGGCGAGCTGGCGCGCCAGCACGGCATGGAGCAGTTGCCGTTCTGGAAGAAGGTGCTGGCGCACCCGGCCTACGACAGCTTCTGGCAGGACCAGGCGGTGGACAAGCTGCTGGCGGAAGAGCCGTTGAAAGTGCCGGTGATGCTGGTGCACAGCCTGTGGGATCAGGAAGACATCTACGGCGCCATCGCCGTGTACAAGGCGATCAAGCCTAAGGACACCAGCGACAACATGGTCAAGCTGGTGATGGGCCCGTGGCACCACGGCCAGGAGATCGAGGACGCCAGCGCCCTCGGTGCCCTGAAGTTCGGCAGCGACACCGGCCGGTATTTCCGCGAACAGGTGCTGCGGCCGTTCCTGGCGCAGTATCTGAAGAACCAGGCACCGAAGGCCGACGTGGCCCCGGTGACCGCGTTCGAGACCGGCACCAATCGCTGGGAGCGACTGCAGCGCTGGCCCTCCGGCTGTGACCATGGCTGCACCATCACGCCGAAGCCGCTGTATCTGGGCGACGCCATGAAGGCCAGCTTCGCCCGGCCGGTCGATGACGGCGGCGACCGCTATGTTTCCGATCCCGCGCACCCGGTGCCGTTCCGCGCACGGCCGATCCAGCCGGTGGGCTACGACACCGGGCAGACCTGGTCGGAATGGCTGGTGGACGATCAGCGCGAGGCATCGGGGCGCACCGACGTGCTCACCTACACCTCCGACGTGCTCACCGCGCCGCTGACCATCGCCGGCCAGCCGCAGGTGCACCTCACCGCGTCCACCACCGGCACCGACAGCGACTGGGTGGTAAAGCTGATCGACGTGTATCCCGACGAGGTGGCAAACCATCCGGAGATGGGCGGTTACCAGCTCGCCGTAGCGATGGACATCCTGCGTGGGCGCTACCGCGAAGGTTTCGCCGAGGCCAAACCGATCCAGGCCAACACGCCGCTGCCGTACACGTTCGCCCTGCCGACCACCAACCACGTCTTCCTGCCCGGCCATCGCATCATGGTGCAGGTCCAGTCGAGCTGGTTCCCGCTGTACGACCGCAACCCGCAGACCTTCGTGCCGAACATCTTCCTGGCCAAGCCGGAGGACTACCGCAAGGCCACACAGGAAGTGTTCCACTCCAGCTACGTGGAACTGCCGGTGGTGGCCGCCAAGGGCTCCTGAGCGCCTATCGCGCGCCGCCGGCCGAAAAGCGTCGGCGGCACGCGAAAGCTGTCACCATGGCCGGACGCGGGGATCTCCCCGCAGGAGCGCGCCATGAAAGGTCTGAACCAGCAGAAAGGCGACAAGAAGAAAGCCTTGAAGACACCCAAGGAAAAGAAGGCCGAGAAGACGGCCAAGAAGGCAGCCAAGGGAAACAGCTTCCCCGGGCATTGAACGAAAAAGGGCCGCGACGCGGCCCTTTTTCATGGCGAAGTGCTGGTTCCGCGAGGCGTTATGCGGCCTACGCCGTCGGGGCTGAAGCCCCTCCCACATGTCCCTGGAAGCCGGCGCTCTGTGGGAGCGGCTTCAGCGGCGACGCTCTTCGCCCCCGCAACGACATCGATTCCGCCTGCGCACAGCGAAACCTCAATCCTCCCGCGCCGCCTCGCGCCCTTGCTGGCGGATGATCGCCTCTTCGCGCGCATCGATGATCGACTGCATCACGCTGTCCACGTCGGCGGCGCGCTCGTCGAAGGTGAAGTGGCCGGTGAGCTCGGTGTCCGGATGCAACTCGCTCTGCTCGAACAGCGCCCACATCTCCTCGGCGTAGTGCGTGTCCAGCAGCTCCTGCGCGAAGCGCGCCAGGGTGATGGTGAGGTTGCTCACGTCACGGCGCAGCATGAAGCGCGCATTGTTGTTGCCGGCGGCGCTCACCGCCTGCGGCAGGTCGATGATCACTGGGCCGTCTGGCCCCACCAGCACGTTGTATTCCGAAAGATCACCGTGGATCAGCCCCACGCAGAGCATGCGGGCCACCTGCTGCATCAGGAAGCGGTGCCAGGCGCGTGCGGTGTCGGCATCCAGATCCACCTCGCCCAGCCGCGGCGCGGAGTGACCGTCCTCGTCGGTGACCAGCTCCATCAGCAGCACGCCGTTGAAGTAGCCGTACGGCCGCGGCACCCGCACACCGGCGTCGCTGAGCAGATAAAGCGCGTCGACCTCGGCGTTCTTCCAGGCGGCCTCGGCCTCTTTGCGGCCGAACTTGGTGGCCTTGCCCATGGCGCGCGCCTCGCGGCTGCCGCGCACCTTGCGCCCTTCCTGGTACTGCACGCGCTGCTGGAAGCTGCGCTGGCCCATGTCCTTGTAGACCTTGGCGCAGCGGATGTGATCGCCCGAGCGCACCACGTACACCGAGGCCTCCTTGCCGCTCTTGAGCGGACGCAGCACCTGGTCGATCACACCATCGTCGATCAGCGGCTGCAGGCCGTTGGGAATCTTCATGCGGTAGGGCTTGGCCGTGCGGAAAAGAGCGCCATGATGCCCGAAGCGCGCAATCGTTGGATCATGCGGCCGCCGCCAGTGCGTCGCGCGCGGCGGCGGCCAGCTCGAACGAATGCAGCCGCGCGGCGTGGTCGAAGATGTTGGCGGTGAGCAGCAACTCGTCCGGCCGGTATCGCGCGATGAACGCAGCCAGCCCGCGCTGCAGCGTGTCCGGGTCGCCCACCACCGCGCAGGCCAGCGCCTGGTCCACGCCGAGCCGCTCGGTGGGCGTCCAGAACGCCTCGATGTCGTCGATCGGCGGCGGGATCAGCCCCGGCCGCCCCCGGCGCAAATTCACGAACGCCTGCTGCTGGGTCGTGAACAGGCGCCTTGCCTCGGCATCGCTGTCGGCCGCCACCACGTTGAGCGCGAGGATCGCGTACGGCTCGGCCAGGCGCGCCGAGGGGCGGAAGTCGCGGCGATAGATCGCCAGCGCCTGGTCCATCGCATCGGGCGCGAAATGCGAGGCGAACGCGAACGGCAGGCCGAGCTGTGCGGCCAGCTTGGCGCTGAACAGGCTGGAGCCGAGCAGCCACACCGGCACCTCCAGCCCCGCGCCAGGCACCGCGCGCACGGCCTGTCCCGGCGTCGCCGGCTCGAAATAGCCCAGCAGTTCGATCACGTCGCTGGGGAACGCATCGGCACTGTCGAAGTAGCGCCGCAGGGCCCGCGCGGTGGCCTGATCGGTTCCCGGTGCGCGGCCCAGGCCCAGATCGATCCGCCCCGGATACAGCGAGGCCAGCGTGCCGAACTGCTCGGCTACCTGCAGCGGCGCGTGGTTGGGCAGCATGATGCCGCCGGCGCCGACGCGGATGGTGGAGGTGCCGCCGGCGATATGACCGATCAGCACCGCCGTCGCCGCGCTGGCGATGCCAGGCATGTTGTGGTGTTCGGCCAGCCAGTAGCGGCGGTAGCCCAGCCGCTCGCCCAACTGGGCCAGTTGCAGCGAATGACGGAACGACCGGGCGGCATCGCTGCCTTCGGTGACGGGGGCCAGATCCAGGATGGAGAAGGGAATCATGCGCAGCTCGCTGGGGCGGGAGCCTCTCTACGTAGGGGCGGCTGGGGGCCAATGCCACCCCGCTGGGCCACGGCCTACATTTTTCGGCCTCCGGGCCGTTAACACCGCTGCGAGGCCGGGCATTCCGGCCGGGGGAGCGTGCATGCAAAACCTGTGGCGCTGGATTCTGGGATACGCGGATGCACCACCCCCGGCGCGCGCGCCGGCGCGCCCCCGCCCCATACCCGCGCCGCACGGCCAGGCCGTTTCCAGCCCCGAGGCGACCGCCGCCGCGCACGAGGCGATGTCGCTGGCAATGCTGGGCGACCGCTTCCACCGCTACGTGCTCGGCCTGCCCGACTACCACGCCAGCGAGCCCAGCCAGGAAGAAAGAACCATCCTGCGGCGCCTGCAAAGCACCTGCGCTGCGTTCGACGTGCGCAGCCTGCCGCGCCTGCCCACCGTGCTGCCGCAACTGCTGCGTTCGCTCAAGAGCGACACCGTCGGCGGCGCACAGCTGGCCAAGCTGATCGGCCGCGATCCTGTGCTGGTAGGCGAAGTGATGCGGGTCAGCCGCAGCATCTACTACCGCACCCTGCACCCGATCCAGAGCCTGCAGCATGCGGTGGTGCTGCTCGGCCAGGATGGCCTGCGCCGGGTGGTGACGATGCACGTGATGAAACCGATCCTGCACGCCAGCGCGGGCATGTTCGGCCACGTCGCGGGGCAACGGCTATGGGATCACGCCGAGCGCTGCGCGCATGCCTGCGCCTACCTCGGCAAAGGCAGCTCCGACCCGTTCGAGGCTTACCTGGCCGGCATCGTGTGCAACACCGGCACCGGCGCCGTGGTGCGCGTGCTCGATCAGGAAGCGCCGGCCGAACTGGGCCCGCTGACCAGCCACTTCCTCGCCTCGTGCGCTCAGCTGGCGGCTCAGCTTTCACTGCGGGCGGCGCACCACTGGAACCTGCCCGCCAACGTGCTCAACGCGTTGGAGGAACGCACCGCGGCCGGCACGCTCCCGGAAAGTTCGCTCGGCCGTGCGCTGCTGTGCGCCGACACGCTGGCGATGGCCCAGGTGCTGGGCGAGCACGCGCTCGCCGCGCCGGACACCGACCTGAGCAGCGCGTGGCCGGAGTTCTTCACTCCGGCGATGATCGAACGCTGCCAACAGGACCTGCGCCGCCAGTTCCGCGACGTCGAGGCCCGGGCCGTTTAGCGCCGCCCGGTGGACTCAGGGCGCGACGGGACGGCTTGCCCGCACATCGGACGACAGCTGGGTGGCGATCTGCCCGGCGCCCTTGCGGAGAAGCACACCCAGGGCCTGGGCGTAGGTCGACTCGCTGGAGCCGGCCGGCACCGTTGTGGTCGGCGACACCTCATACGCATGGCTGCTCACCCGGCCGCTGGCGTTGATCGTGCAGCGCAGGGACAGATCGAGCAGCACGGTATCCGGCGCCTCGTCGGTGTCCACCTTCATTCCAGCCTCGATGCCGTCGCAGGCGATGGTGAGGTTGGCGAAATAGTTCAGCTGCACGCCGGCGCGCAGCTGCGCCTCTAGGGCCTTGGCCAATGGCGGGTCGGGCAGGAACTTCAAGGTGCTGTCCAGGCCGCGCAGTTCCACCTGCTCCGGCCCCGGCGAAAGGATCAGCCAGGGCGCCTGGTTGGGCACCACCAGCGTGCCCAGCGCCACCGGCGTGCGCGTGTCGTGGCCGCATGCGGACAAAAGAACGGTACCGGCGATAGCCAGTGCGATGCGCTTCATGACGTATTCCCCCTGAGACGAGCCAGGGAATCTAACCCGCGGCACCACCTCGATCAATCCTGCGCATGGTTTTGGACGTCCATTTGCCGACCAGCGCACGTTGCGGCGGCGGGATTGGGAGAATCGCGCATACGCCCGCCCGGGCTTGGCACGGCAATTCCGGACGAGGCGTCCAGCTCAGCCGGACGCCTCGGGATGACGCGCCAGCCAGGTGACCAGCGCGTCGCGATAGCGATCCATCGCCTCCTCATGGACGTCGTAAATGCACCGCACGCAGCCCTCGCCGCAGCAGTCCAGCGGATCGGGCGCCGAAGGCGGTTGCGGCCTGGGATCGTCATCCATGACGTTCAAGCCTCAGCCCTTGGGCTTGCGGAACCGGTAGACGAACTGATCGGTGTGGCCACGGATCGACTTGTCGAACACCTTGATGTCATGCGGGTCCTTCGGATTGCGTAGCACGTTGCTCTCGCCGTCGAACACGAAGCCGGCCGATTCCACCTGCTGCTTTACGATCGCCGGATCGATGCGGTGCAGCGTGTCGGTGTCGCGCATGCCCGAGCCCGCCGGCGCCACGTGGTCGACCACCACGAACAGGCCACCCGGCTTGAGTGCGGCGAACACCTGCTTGTCGAACGCCACCGGATCGAGGCCGCCCATGAACTTGTCCGGGTAGTCGTGGTAGTTCTGCGAGGTGAACACCAGGTCCACCGGCTCGGGCGTGGAGAACTGCGCGGCCGGCTGCACCAGCACGCTGATGTTGGCGTAGTGCGGCTCGCCGGCGAGCTTGCGCAGGTTGTCCGAATCGGAGCCGGACTCCTTGTTGTAGGCGTCCGGCCAGATCCCGTAGACCTTGCCCTTGGGGCCCACGATGGCGCTGAACACACGACTGAAGTAGCCGCTGCCGGGAATCAGGTCCACCACCTTCTGGCCGGGCTTCACCTCGGCGAAGGTCATCAGCGCGGCCACCTTGCGGCGTGCATCGTTGGAGGCATCGAGCTTGCGGGCAGGGTCGGCTACCGCCTGGCGAACATAGGCGGGCGTGGTGGTGGCACGTCCGGAGGAAGCAGCTGCCGAGGCGGCGACAGGCAGGGCAAGCACGAGCGTGGCGGCAAGCAGGGTCAGGCGCATGGCAGGTCTCCGTGACGAAAGGAGCGCACAGTGTGCACCCAACCGCGCCGTCCATGGCCATGACCTGTGCCACATCGCGTGGCGCGCAGGCGTCGGTTGCCGCGGGCTGCGACGCGTAGTAGTAGTGGCGACACGCCGCGCCCATCGGGCCGGAGTAGAACAAGGAAGCCACCGATGACCCTGCTCCTCGCGTGCGTGTTCGTGCTGTTGCATGCGTCGGCCATCTTCTTCCTGCCTGCATTCGCGATGCAGGCCTCCTACGTGTTCCTGCTGGCGGCACCGGCGCTGGCCTGCGCCGCCGCACTGCGCAGAAGCACGCGCGATGGCTGGCGGCACAGCCGCGGCTGGCTGCTGGCGGCGCTGGCCATCGCGCTGTGGACGCTGGGCATGCTTGCCAGCCTCCGCCAGGACCTGTTCCTGGACAACGCCAACGCGGCACCGGGCGACAGCACGCTGCTGTTCATCCTGTTCGGCGTGCCGATCGTGCTGGCGGTGTCGGCCTCGTACGTCGAAGGCGAGTCGGTGCTGCTGCGGGTGATCGATGCGGCGCTAGCACTGGCGCTGGGCTACCTGTTCTACGTGCACACCTTCAGCCTGCTCACCCTGCGCGGCGCCGGCAGCCTGACCCAGGCGCTGCTGGTGGCGACGATGTTCGACGCCGAGAACCTGTTTCTGCTGGTGGCGTCGGCGATCCGGCTGAGCGCCGCCGACCGCCGCGGCGAGCGCCATTTCTACCGGGCGATGGTGCTGTTCACCGGGCTGTATACGTTGATCACCTTCTACTACAACCATTTCGTCGCGCTGGGCGATCACCCGGATTTCGGCTCGCTGCGCGATCCGCTGATCGACATCGCCTTTCTCGCCTTCGCGCTGGAGGCCTGGCGCGACCACGAGCCGGCGTCCACAGCAAAGCCGCCGTCGCCGGCACTCGTGCGCTTCGTGCGCAGCGCCAGCCCGCTGCTGATGGCGCTGGCGCTGCTGGTGGTGGCGATCATCCTGCTGCGCGAGCGTTTCTATCTCGGCGTGGCCGGCATCGTGGTGGCGGTGCTCGGCTACGGCGCGCGCACCACGCTGACCCAGGTACAGCACATCAAGATCGAGGAAGGCCTGCAGCAAAAGAACGACGCGTTCGAGCGACTGGCGCACACCGACAGCCTCACCGGCCTGCCCAACCGCCGCGCGCTCGACGAGGCGTTGGAACGCGCCTATGCGGAGCATGGCCCCGGCCTCGCTCGCCTCACCGTGCTGATGATCGACGTCGATTTCTTCAAGCGGCTCAACGACAGCTACGGCCATCCGGCCGGCGACGCCTGCCTGCGCCGCGTCAGCGAAGCGCTGTCCGGCGCGGCCGGCCGGCGTGGCGACGTGCTCGGGCGCTACGGTGGCGAGGAGTTCGCGCTGGTGATGCCCGGCGCCTCGTTACAAGCCGGCCTGGTGGTGGCTGAGCGGCTGCGTCACGCGGTGGAATCGCTGGCCGTGCCCAACACGGGCAGCCCCCACGGCGTGGTAACGGTAAGCGTCGGCGTGGCCAGCGCGGTGGCGGGCGAAAAGCCACTGGATGCCCTGCTCGCCACCGCCGACAGCGCGCTGTACGAGGCCAAGCGGCGCGGTCGCAACCAGGTGGTGACGCTGGACTGAGCTCAGCCCGGCAAGCGCCAGCTGCCGAGCGTCTCGTAGTTGCTGCTGCCAACCTCGCTGTGCAATAGCACCACCCGATCTACCGGCCAGGCGATCGGCGCCACCGCGATCGGAGCGGGCAGATCGCGAAGACCGTAGGCGAGCGTGACATGCGGGGCGAAGCTGCGCTCGATCCGCCCGCCCAGCCGCACCAGCGACAGTTCGCGCCGCAGTTGCTCCCACAGCGTCTGCAGCGCCTGCGATGCATGCGTGCTGCGCAGCACGCACGGCGGCCGCCGGCCGGTGAAGCTCGCGACCTGATCCGGTGACCAGATGAAGGGCGCCACGCGCACCTTGCCCACGGCGGCCCGTGCCGCTTCCAGCAACGACGGCCGCAGGCTGGCGTGATCGCCAAGGAAGGCCAGGGTGACGTGGTAGCGCGCCGGCTTCACCCAGCGCGCCTCGATGGCGCCGCCCTCGCGCAATGCGTGAGCCACGGCGGCCATCTGCTCGCGCACAGCTTCAGGGGGAACCAGGGCAAAGAACAGGCGATGCAGCGGTCCGGCCGGCTCCTCCAGCCCGGGCAGCGCCGCCTGCGGCCGTTCGGCATCGATCATGGCTGCAGCCTGCTGTGGCAGCCGCTGCAGCGAAGCTCATTCGTCACGCGGGAAGCCCCACAAACACAAGGCCGCAGTGTGGCATGCCGCGCGCGGCTCAGGCGCCCCAGGTCTGCACCGTGGTCGGCAACGCGCGATGCGCGGTCCATTCGGCGCGCTCATGGCGGCAGCTCGGGCTGCCCAAGGCGAACTTGCGGCAGATCGCCGGGCGGTCGGCGTAGATGCTGCAGCGGAAATCCAGCGGATCGACCGCCGCACACCAGCCATCCTCGCCCTTGGCCAGCGTCTGGAAACCGCGTGCATCCTCGTGCACCAGCCAGCGCGGCACGCGATCCTCCGGCATCAGCACCACGGTGAGGCGGCAGCACACCGCTTCGCAGGTGTCGCACTGCACGGAAGGATCGACGCGCTGATGATAGCGTTCGCGTGGCGCTGCTGCGTCAGACATGCCCGGCGCGCCGCGCGTCGACAAAAGCCTTGGCCTGTTCGAGCATCCAGGGGCCTAGATGGTCGTCGGCCAGATTCTTGCGGGCCTGCGGATAGGGCTGATGCATCACCTCGTCCCCGGCAAGGGTGACGGTGAAGCTGTCGACGCTGCAGCGGATCAGGTAGCCGCAGTAGCGGGTGATCAGCGGCAAGGTGGTGACCGGCGGCGGAGCGACGCGGCGAGCGGACATAGGCGGGTTCCTTGGCGATGCGTGCGGCCTGCACACCTCCGCCCGGCCACGGAACGTTCCGGGCACGGTGGCGGGATGACGGTGGGCAGGGAGCAGCGGCGGGCGCACGCGCGATACCGCGTGCGAAGGCGCGGGAGCCCGGGCTTGCCGGCCCCGCGAAGGGATAACCGTGGCACTCTAGCGGACCAGGGGTTACGCGGATGTTCCGGACGTGCTTACAGGCACGTAACTTGCCGCGGCGCATGCTGCGGCCTAGTCGCGTCTGCCCGCCCTGCCCCGCGCCGGCGGGCCGTCTGCGATGTCCTCCACCACGACCGGTGTTCGGCCGGCGCGGCTCCCGATCCCTCCGGGATCGCTACCTGAAAGGCCCGCCATGACCTCGCCCAAGATCGAAATGTCCGTGCAGGACATCCACAACGTCTACAGCATGGACAAGACCAAATTGACGGCGAAGCCGAGCGCACCGCGTGCCGCCGCCGACAAGGAACCGGTTGCGGCCAAGGCGAGCAAGCCGCGCAAGGTCGCTCCGGTCAAGTAGGGTCCGCCGCGGCGACTGCTCTGCTCGCCCGCCTGCCGCGCGTCGCGCGCAGGGCGGGTGCCTCGCGGATCGCCCCTACCACCTGTTCGCGCAGCCAGGCATGGCTGGCGTCGTCGTGCCTGGAGGCGAGCCAGTACGCGTGGATCGGCACCGGCTTGAGCTTCAGCGGCAAGGGCTGCAGCGACAACGGCAGCTGCGCGGCCAGGCCGGCGGCATAGGAAGCGGGCAGCGTAAGCAGCAGATCGCTGTCCGACACCACCTGGCAGGCGGCGAAGTAGTGCTGGCACACCAGCCGCAGCTCGCGATCGCGGCCGTCCTGCTGCAGGAGCAGATCCAGCGCGATCGGCTCGCCCAACGAGGACACCGCCACGTGATGCGCAGCGAAGTAGTCCGTGCGGCGCAAGGGGCGTCCATCCAGCGCATGACCGCGGCGCATCGCCACCACCAGCGGCTCATCGAGCACATGCTCGCTCGCCACGCGCGCGCCCGCGCGCAGGCGACGATCCACCGCCAGATCCAGCGTGCCGGCGAGCAGTTCGCGCTCCACCTCGGCGGCCGCCACGCGCCGGCTGACGATGCGCACACCCGGCGCGCGCTCGGCCAGACGCCGCATCAGCGACGGAAAGGCGATCGACTCCAGCACGTCGCGAAAACCGACGGTAAAGCTCAGCTCCAGCGTCTGCGGCGAGAACGCCGCCTGCCGCTGAGTGGTGGCCTGCAGGCCCTTCAGGTGCAGCTGCACCTCGCCGATCATCCGCCGCGTACGCTCGGTCGGCAGCACACGGTTGCCCTGGCGCACGAACAGCGGATCGCCGAAGTGCTCGCGCAGGCGGTTCAGCGAGTGCGTCACCGCCGGCTGGGTCAGGTGCAGCGCGCGCGCCGCGGCGCTGATGCCGCCGTGCACGTGGATGGCGTCCAGCACGCGGAACAGGTTGAGGTCGATGCGGCGGCCGGACATGGGGCGATCCATCAGGTAGGACCGACCGAGCATATCAATGCGAACGATGACTGCGCATAAGGCACATGCATTTCAATGATTCCATCCGGCGGCGTACGCTCGACGGATCATCAGGAGCCGATGCCGTGGACTTCTCGCACTCCGCCCGCAGCCGCGCGCTGCTCGATCGCCTCGACCGGTTCATGCGCACGGCGGTGATCCCGGCCGAGCAGGTCTACGCCAGCCAGCTCGTCGGCGGCGCCGACCACACCCGCTGGCGCCAGCCGCCGATCATGGAAACGCTCAAGGCCCAAGCGCGCGCCGAAGGCCTATGGAACCTGTTCCTGCCCGACGGCGAACACGGCGCGGGCCTGTCCAACGTGGAGTACGCGCCGCTGGCCGAGCGCATGGGGCACAGCTTCATCGCGCCGGAAGTGTTCAACTGCAACGCGCCGGACAGCGGCAACATGGAAGTGCTGGCGAAGTACGGCACGCCCGCCCAGCAGGCGCAGTGGCTCAAGCCTCTGCTCGACGGCGCGATCCGCTCGGCGTTCTGCATGACCGAGCCGGAGGTCGCCTCCTCCGATGCCACCAACATGCGCGCCACCGCCACGCTGGAGGGCGACACCGTGGTGCTCGACGGCCACAAGTGGTGGTCCACCGGCATCGGCCATCCTCATTGCCGGGTGATGATCTTCATGGGCCTGACCGATCCGCACGCGCCGCCGCACGCGCGCCACTCGATGGTGCTGTGCCCGCTGGACGCGCCCGGCGTCACCGTCGAGCGCATGCTCACGGTGTTTCACGACTACGACGAACCCGGCGGCCACGGCCAGGTGCGGTTCGACCAAGTGCGCGTGCCGGCGAGCAACATCCTGCTCGGCCCCGGCCGCGGCTTCGAGATCGCACAGGGGCGGCTGGGGCCCGGTCGCGTGCACCACTGCATGCGGGCGATCGGCGCGGCAGAACGCGCACTCACCCTGCTCTGCCGCCGCGCCCGCGAGCGCGTCGCCTTCGGCCGGCCGCTGGCCGAACTGGGCGGCAACGGCGAGCGCATCGCCGAGCTGCGCATGGCCATTGAGCAGGCCCGCCTGCTCACGCTGAAGGCGGCCTGGACGCTGGACACCGCCGGCCCCAAGGCCGCACTGAGCCTGGTCTCGCAGATCAAGGTGGTGGTGCCGAACGTGGCACAGCGGGTGATCGACGCGGCAATCCAGATCCACGGCGGCGCTGGTCTTTCCGACGACTTCCCGCTCGCCGCGCTGTATGCCTATGCCCGCGTGCTGCGCCTGGCCGACGGTCCGGACGAGGTGCATCGCGCCGTGGTCGCCAAGCTCGAACTCAAGACCCAGCAGGGAGCCGACGCCCGATGACCGCCGCGGTGGACCAGCCGCGCCCGGTGCGCGCCGAGGACGCCTTCGAGCTCGCCCGCGTCGACGCCTTCCTCAAGCAGCACATCGACGGTCTGCAGGGCACGCCGGAGCTCGGCCAGTTCCCCGGCGGCGCCTCCAACCTCACCTACCTGCTGCGCTACGGCGAACGCGAGCTGGTGCTGCGCCGCCCGCCACCCGGGGCCAAGGCGAAGTCCGCCCATGACATGTTGCGCGAGGCGCAGGTGATGACCGCGCTGCGCCCGCACTACCCGTACGCGCCGCGCATCCTCGCCACCTGCCACGATGCCGAGGTGCTGGGCTGCGACTTCTACGTGATGGAACGGGTGTCCGGGGTGATCCTGCGCCGCGAGCTGCCAGCCGACCTCGGCCTGGACCCCGCCGACGTGCGCGCGCTGTGCACCGGTTTCATCGACCGGCTGGTCGAGTTGCACCGCGTCGACACCACCGACCCGGCGATCGCCGCGCTCGGCAAGGGCGAGGGCTACATCGCGCGCCAGGTCGCCGGCTGGAGCGAGCGCTACCGCCAGGCGCTGACCGACGGCAGCGATCCGTGCGACGACGTCATGGCCTGGCTGGCCGACAAGCAGCCAGCGCGCGAAACCGCGATCTGCGTGATCCACAACGACTACCGCCTCGACAACGTGGTGCTGGACCCGGCCAATCCGCTCACCATCACCGGCGTGCTGGACTGGGAGATGACCACGCTGGGCGACCCGCTGATGGACTTGGGCGGCGCATTGGCCTACTGGGTGCAGGCCGACGACGACCCGGTGTTCCAGTCGTTCCGTCGCCAGCCCACGCATGCGCCGGGCATGCTCACCCGCCGCGAGGTGGTGGAGTACTACGGCGAACACAGCGGCTGGAGCGTGGAGCACTTCGACTTCCACGAGGTGTTCGGGCTATTCCGCCTGCAGGTGATCGTGCAGCAGATCTACCGCCGCTTCGCACTCGGCCAGACCAGCAACCCGCAGTTCGCCGGCTTCGGCGACGCGGCGAAATACCTGGCCCAGCGCTGCCGCTGGCGCATCGCCGCCTCGGATCTCTGAGCATGGGCGACCTGCTTCTGATCCGCCACGGCCAGGCCAGCTTCGGCGCGGCCGACTACGACCGGCTCTCTCCCGTGGGCGAGCAACAATCGCTGCGCCTCGGCGCGTGGCTGGCCGCGCACGAAGCGCCTCCGGCGCACGTGGTGCGCGGCGCGCTGCGCCGCCACGCGCAGACGGCCGAGCATTGTTTGCGCGGCGCCGGCCTCGATAGCCCGGTCGAGGTCATCGCCGCGTTGGACGAGCTGGACCACGTCGACCTGCTGGCCCGCCTTCGTCCCGACCTCGACGGCCACGAAGCGTTCACTGCCGAACTGCGCGCATCGGCCGATCCGCACCGCGCGTTCCAGCAGATGTTCGTCGCCGCGGTGGACCGCTGGACCGCCGGCACCCACGACTACGAGTACGCGCGCCCGTGGCCGCAGTTCCGCCGCGGCGTGCTGGACGCACTCACCGCCCTCGTCACCCGTGCCCGCGACAGCGAGGGCGACACCTGGGTGGTGACCTCCGGCGGACCCATCGCGGTGATCGCCGCGCAGCTGTTCGGCACGCCGCCGGAGCGGACCTTCGCGCTGAGCTGGCCGCTGGCCAACACCGGCCTGAGCCGCGTGCGGGTGAACGGCGCCGGCCCGCAGATGGTCACCTACAACGCCTGGCCGCACCTGGCCGGCGCCGCCGACCTGCTCACCTATCGCTGATTTGCATCGAGGACACCCGCATGACCACCGAGCTGTTCGACCTCACCGGCAAGATCGCCCTCGTCACCGGCGCCAGCCGCGGCATCGGCGCCGAGATCGCCCGCCTGTTCGCGGCGAAGGGCGCGCACGTGATCGTCTCCAGCCGCAAACTCGAGGATTGCCAGAAAGTGGTCGACGGCATCGTCGCCGAGGGCGGCAAGGCCGAGGCCATCGCCTGCCACATCGGCGAGATGGCGCAGATCGAGGCACTGTACGCGGCCATCGACGCGCGCCACGGCCGGCTCGACGTGCTGGTCAACAACGCCGCCACCAACCCCTACTTCGGCCCGATCACCGAGACCGATCCGGCGATCTTCCAGAAGACCGTCGACGTCAACATCCGCGGCTACTTCTACATGTCCAGCCACGCGGCGAAGCGCATGGCGAAGAACGGGGGCGGCTCGATCGTCAACGTCGCCTCGGTCAACGGCGTGGTGCCCGGCTTCCAGCAGGGCATCTACTCGATCACCAAGGCCGCAGTGATCTCGATGACCAAGGCCTTCGCAGTGGAATGCGCCGAGGCCGGCGTGCGCTGCAACGCGCTGCTGCCCGGCCTCACCGACACCAAGTTCGCCTCGGTGCTGGTCAACACCCCGGCGATCCTCAAGCAGGCGATGGCGCACGTGCCGATGCGCCGCGTGGCGCAGCCCTCCGAGATGGCCGGCGCCGCGTTGTACTTCGCCAGCGCCGCCTCCTCCTACACCACCGGCGCCGTGCTCAACGTCGACGGCGGCTATCTCTCCGTCTGATCGCTGCGCTCCCTCTGCCCTGAATGGATTCATCGTTCAGGGGAGAGGGCCGGGGTGAGGGGGAAAGCCCTTCGCTCCTCGCCGATATCGCCCAAACCAAAAGCGCCCCCTCACCCAACCCTCTCCCCCGGCAGAGCCAGGGGAGAGGGCTCAAGCGAAACCTGCGATGACCACCACCTCTCCTCAGCTCCCACGCCCTGCTCCCTCTCCCTCTGGCCAGCTTCATCGTTCGGGGGAGAGGGCCGGGGTGAGGGGGAAGCTCTTCGCTCCTCGCCTATAGCGCCCAAACCGACAGCGCCCCCTCACCCAACCCTCTCCCCCGGCTGAGCCTGGGTAGAGGGCTCAAGCTAAACCTGCGATGACCACCACCTCTCCTCACCTCCAACGCCCTGCTCCCTCTCCCCTGGCCAGCTTCATCGTTCGGGGGAGAGGGCC